>CAYJDL010000025.1:7893-17802 GCA_964368885.1 uncultured Desulfovibrionaceae bacterium
ATACACTTTTGTCAGCTACAACTAAAACATCTGGTTCAAAATTAGACTTTTGCACCAAGTCATCCCAAGTAAAGATTGTCTGAAATTGAAAATTATGAAAACATACTTCAAAGCCAAATTGTGCCATAGATGCTTGAAAAAAACTGTTCCCTATCCAAAGAATTTTGCTCATAAAAAGTTTACCTCACAGGATGTTTGACCTATTAAAAAAAATATTCAACTTAAGTAAAAGCTGATTTATTCTTTTTATTTAAAATCCATTGCATATATTTCATAATCAAGGTATAAAAACCTAATAAAAGTTTTTTTGAGTGGAATCAGTTACATTAAGAGGGAAATTTTTATTCACAAAATCTTTCACTAGACAAAATGTATAAACTAGCGTTCCCCTAGATAAAGCTTCTTAAACAAAAGAGCATACTTTATAAATATTTAAAGTTAACGATTCTTCTTACAATTTAATGATTTACAGTTAACTTATTTATCGAATATTGATGAAGATATGCTTAGAAATATACTTCATTGATAGAGCCTTGTTTTAAAATAATTTTTTATATGATTAGACCGCAACTGCTAATTATTTTTATTTTTTAGTTGGAAAATTGTCAAGCGCATATGCAAAATTCTCTTTTCTCATTTTTGTCGTTGCCTAGGTTTAAATATCGTCATTTATTATATGTGTTCGTCACAGTGATATTGTTAATTTGTATAGTTTTTGCGGGTTTATTTGTTTATATAAAGTATAATCCGCAGATATTAAGCAAAAAAGTAGCTTATGAGTTACGTCAAAATGTGGATGTTGACTTAAGCTTTTCCGACATAGATGTAGAACTTTTCCCTTTACCTGCCATCTCCTTCAAGGATTTAAAGCTCAAACATGAAGAATTTGTTTTAGAGGTATCCTATGTTACAGTAACCCCCTCTTTCGCTGATATTGTCGCCGGAAAATTAACCCTAGGTCATGTATCACTATTAAGACCTGTTTTACATTGGCAAAACAAAAGTCTTAAATTTTACATTAAGCATAGTCAAGGTAATATGCTTTTATCTCGAGCTAGCAATGGTTTATCATTTGAACAATCAGATTTGCTGGTGTCCAATTTGCAGAGTTTACAAAACTTATTAAACAATTTGCAAAGTAAAATACCAGATTTTTTCTTTGGCTCTATTATGGATTTAAAGCATGGGAAGCTTGTTTTTGAAAGTAATACCACTTTAATTCAATGTGAAAATGTTCACTCTTCACTTATTTTAGGTTCCTTAGATTTTTTTCGAGGTGATGTTTCTTTTGCGAACGCTTATATTTTGCAAGATAAAAAAAATTTTGCGCAACTACAAGATTTTCAAATGAAACTATCGGCAGATGTGAAAAAAAGCATAGAGCTGAATGTGCACTTAAAATTATCTATACCGGATTTAATTTCAAATCTAGACCTAAGTACCAAACTTAGTTATATAATACCTAAAAACAGTCAAGTTAAGCAACAGTCATTTTCATTACAAGGCGCATGGAACATTCATTCACAATGGATAATTGATCAAATACCTATTACTGCAAAAAGCTTTGGAAACATTGAAGGTGATTTGTTTAAGTCTTTGCACTTTAAAGATGTTAATATTCGCTTAGAAGATAGTGTCACAAAATTAAATGCTGTTGCGAATTTATTTGACCCAATTAATCATAATTTTAAACCAAAAATTAAAGGACAATTAATTGCGGAGCAATTTAGTTTAAGTCAATGGTTTACTTTTGCACGTAATTTACCGGATGGATTGGAAAATGCGTTAGATAGTATTAAGGGAAAGTTACACTTTGTAGCAGATTTAAATAAACTGGATGTTCACTACATTGATGTGCATGCTGCTGGAGCAAACTTTATAGGCAAGGGCGGAGTTTCTAACTGGACTGAACCCATTATTTTTTTAGATGTTATGGCAAATAGCCTTAAATTAGAAGATATATACCCAGAACTTGAAGGAAAACAGGCCTCTAATTTGTATTTTCCTAATGCGCCCTTTAGTTTTGTAAAGCAAGTAAATGAAAATAATAGGGAAGAAAATAATTTTCTTAAATACGATATTCGTATTGGAACAAAAAAGTTGCTTGCTTGGAACTTACCTCTTGAAGAAGTTAATTTTCGCTGTTCTCCGGCTAATTTAGAAAATAACAAAATTGCAGAAAAATATAAAGATGCTGTTATGTTAGATTTTAAAGCGAATAAATTTTTTGAAGGAAGAAGCGAAGTTAAAGGGATGATGTACCCATTACCTTCTGAGGAATTAGGTTATGATTTTAAAGTTCGCTTGCGTAATGTTTTAATAGCAAAACCTTTAGAGCAACTATCAGGAAGGAAAATTATTAGTGGACGTCTTGACTTAGATACAGATTTTTCTTCCAAGGGTGATAGTATTTCACAATTTCTCATTTCTAAAAAAGGAAACTTTACTTTAAATATAAAGTCAGGTCGTTTTCACTCTCGCATTGGAAAAGTTATACCCTTTGAAAATTTTAGTTTACATGGCAAGTTTACAAACAAAAACTCTCCAACTCTTAGCGAGCGCAAACTTCCTCTCAGCCTAAACTATTCAGGGCAATGGAAAGCTAATGTAAAAACGAAAGATTTTGAAGTCAAAAGCTCTTGGAATGGAAAGCTACAATTAACAGGGGAAAAATATAGTACTGTAGTTTTAGATAATATTCCAAGCGTGTTAAATGTAATTTTAAAGCCAAGCGTAACTGGCTTAACTGTTCCATTAACTTTTGATGTTAAAGGAAGATTTTTTTTGAATAGCAAAAAATATCATGCCAAATTTGAAAAAGCCACTGTAACTAGTGCTAATTTTGGTTCGACCACTTTATCTGGAAAAGCAGGTTTGAACTTTAACAAGAGTTTAACTTGGAGTGCAGACTTTACAGCAAAAACTTCGGAACTACCTTCTTTAATACAACGCTTAGGCATTAAAGAGATAAGTGATAGTCATTTGCATTTGCCATATGAAGCTACTTTACATACAAAGGCAAATTATGCCAAAAATATTTTGCGTTTTAATTCCATTCAATTAAAAGCAGGAAAGATGCAATTAAATGGGAATTTGCATCGTACATTTTCACCTTCATCTCCTTGGCATTTTAACTTTATGCTTAATGAATTAGATCTTGACTCCCTTTACTTTATTCATACAAGTGATAACAAAACAGCAAAGATGCGAAGTTTTAATACCCTTGGTCGTTCTGAGCACGATAATAAAGATATTAACCAAACGCTGCCTAGTGGGTGGAATTGGCTTAATAGTTTAAACATTAACGGAAAAATTAATATAAATTTAATGCGTGTGAAGACAATTCTTTTTAGTAATCTTTTTATACCAATACAAATTAATAATTCTAAAATTATTTGTAAAGGTATAACGGCAAAAGTTTATGAGGCTAAAGTAAGTATAGACTTTATGAGCTGGCTGGAAAAAAATATTTTGCAAATGAAGACTAAAGTGAACATAAAAAATATTAATCTTCACACTCTGACTCGAGACCTTGGTATAAAAACTATTATTTCTAGTCTTGCTTCTCTTTCTTTTGACTTACAAGGCGCAATCCATAAAAATATTTTGTCTTCCCTATTTGGAACTTGGAATTTGTATGTGGGTAAGGGATTTATGCAAAGCTATGAGAAAAATGGTAAATTGTCCAAAGATAAATTGTATATTACTAGTTTAAGCGATAATGGCACATTAGATAAGGGGATCTTGCGAAGTCAACGATTTTTTCTTATGGGACCTGAGTTAGAGGTTCAAGGTAGTGGTCAGCTTAACCTTATCAATGAAAGCATTGACATGCGTCTTGTGGCTGACATAGACAAAATGATTGATATTCCTATTCGTTATTATGGAGACTTGTATAATCCACAACGTGATGCTCACGCAGGTGCTGTGATTCTTGCCTCTATTGGCGCTTTAGGTTCAGGTATTTTTAATTTGATTGGAGGATTGTTTTCAATTTTTATTAATGATATTTAAAAAAATAATTTTTACTATATCTATTTAATATTATAGCGTATGGCGTAAAAAAAATAGCTATTTTCCCATTGTAAGCTTGCATTGACTCAAAATTTGTGGCACATTATTTGATAAGAACAACACTGTTAATGAAAAGAAGATTTTTTAAGCGCATCATTGCAAATGTGCTAGCTAAATTGAATTTTACAATAAATGAGCATCAAGCAAAAGGATAGGAAAGTATATGGCATTGGAGCTTCGTCAACAACTTAAGCTGGCACAACAGCTTATAATGACACCACAATTACAACAAGCCATTAAGTTACTACAGCTATCTCGACTTGAATTAGTTGAAACAGTCCAGCGTGAGCTTTTAGAAAATCCTTTTTTAGAGGAAGGATTTGAGGATAATTCGGATGCAGAAAAATCTGAAGTGCGCAAGGACAACGATAGTGAAGTTGTCTACGACAATGAATTAGCTAAGGGTGCGGATTGGGAAGATTATTTAGGTGAGTTTGCTTCTTCACCTCGCAATAGCCAAACACGAGAATATGAAGCATTAGACGATATTTCAACTTTTGAATCAAGATATACTGAAAAACCTTCCTTGGCAGCGCATTTGCTTTGGCAATTACGTTTATCTTCAACCCTAAGTGAAAAGCAAAAGGATATAGGAGAAGTAATTATAGGTAATTTATCTTCAGCTGGTTATTTGCAAGCATCTTTTGAAGATATGTCCGAGATGGCAAATGCAGGTGAAAGTGAAATTGAAGAAGTATTAAAAATTATTCAGCTTTTTGATCCGATAGGTGTTGCTGCTCGTTCAGCTCAAGAATGCCTTATGATACAATTACGCAGTTTAAACTATGACCGTGACCCTATTCTTGTTTCCTTAGTATCTGAGCATTTAGAAGATCTTGAAAATAAACGGTATAAAGTGCTTTTGCGTAAATTTCATCTGACAATGGAAGATTTAGCAGAATACATTGATATTATACAATCTTTAGAACCTTTACCAGGCGCATCTTTTGATAGTGGTGATACGACTTTTGTAAGTCCAGATGTCTTCGTATATCAATATGGCAGTGATTTTGTAATTATTTTAAATGACGATGGTTTACCTCACTTACAACTCTCTAGCACTTTATGTGAGACTGTAGATGAGCTAGGCTCCAATGATAAAGAATATTGCTTTGAAAAAATGCGTGCTGCCTCTTGGCTTATAAAAAGTCTTTACCAAAGACAGCGCACGTTGTATAAGGTAGTTGAAAGCATAATTAAATATCAAAGACCTTTTTTCGAGCAAGGCGTAAGTCAACTTGCACCCCTTATTCTAAAAGATATTGCCGATGATATTGCTATGCATGAGTCAACGGTAAGCCGCATTACATCCAATAAATATGTGGCAACACCGCATGGTACTTTCGAGCTTAAATTCTTTTTTAACAGTGCTCTTGCTCTTTCTGACGGTAGTCAAGTTGGTTCTGAAAGTGTAAAAGCTTTGATTAAAAAATTTATAGCTGAAGAAAACCCCAAAAGCCCCCTAAGCGATGAGCGCATTGGGGAAATGTTGAAGGAGCATCTTAAGGTGAATATTGCACGTCGAACAGTGGCAAAATATAGAACTGCTATGGATATTGCCTCTTCGTCGCGCAGAAAAGAGCATTTTTAGCGTTTATTGTACTGATTTGTATAAAACCATTATTTGTTAATGGTTAGTTGATGATGACTTGAGCAAAGGAGAAGCTTATGAATATTGCCTTCACTTTTAAGAATTTTGAACCTTCCGAGCATCTTAAAAAGTATGCAAGACGCCGTTTTGAAAAGTTAGGACGTTTTTTTGGAAAATCAGCCGGCTTAGATGTGCAGGTTAATTTGAGCATTGATAAGTTCCGTCATCTTTGTGATGTGCGTATTAACGGAGAAGGTCTTGCTCTTACTGCTACTGAAAAAACCGAAGAAATGTATTCTGCCATTGATTTGGTGTTGGATAAATTAGAATCTCAAATTAAAAAACATGTTTCTAAAATTAAAAAACAACACCGCCAAGCTCGTAATGCTAAGGTTGAAGTATTTACCTATAACTTCGGAGCTGAAAGTGATGATGGCCAAATTGGTACCAAACGCTTTGAACCAAAACCTATGTCCTTAGACGAGGCTATATTGCAATTAGAAGCCGTTGGCAGTGAATTTTTAGTGTTTTTAAGTGATGAAAACCGCCGTATTAATGTTGTATATCGACGTAGAAACGGGGATTATGGTCTTATAGATCCTGTGGTTTAGAGCTTTAAGAAGCACTGATTAAAGCATTTCAAAACAAAAGAATCCTTCTTTAGAAAAAAACTAGTGAAAGTTTTTTTGAAGGGAATCAATAATATTGGGGAAAACTTTTTAAATTACGAAAAGTTTTCCCCAAAAAATAAATCATCATTTCCCAATTTTGCAAAAGGCTACATTGTATGCAAACAGTCAATTCCATACAGAATAGTTTAATTAATGCCTTTATCATTACAGGTCTTTCAGGGGCAGGAAAAAGCACAGCTCTCCATATTTTTGAAGATTTAGAATATTTTACAGTAGATGGCTTGCCTGTGTCTATGGCTTATGAAATGATTACAATGATGCAACATGAATCCATGTGGCATTTTAAAGGTATTGCTCTTGGAATTTCCTTGCATAATGGTAGTATTAGCGAAGAATTAAATAATGTTTTGCAAAGTCTATGTTCTAAAAAATTTAATGTACAAATTATTTTTTTAGAAGCCGAAGAGGGTGAGCTTTTACGTCGATATGCTACTACAAGACGCCCTCATCCTTTAGAGCGTCAGGGGTATGGTCTTGAAAATGCCTTAGATGCAGAGAAGAAAAAACTTGTTAATCTGCGCAACATGGCCGATTTAGTTCTTAATACAACAACCTTTACTATACATGATTTACGCAGAAACATTCAGCTTGCTTATGGAAATTATGGGGGAAAACATGGTTCAGGGCAAGATACTTTGCGCCCGATGAAAGTCAATATTGTTTCCTTTGGTTTTAAATATGGCGTACCAAAGGAAGCTGACATAGTTTTTGATGTGCGCTTTTTGCCTAATCCACATTTTGAAGAAAAGCTACGCCCACTAACTGGCATGGATAGTGTTGTTGATAATTTTGTATACGCTAATAAATTGGAGCAAGTGTTTTTTTCAAAGTTAAATGATTTTCTTGTTTTTACTCTTGGGCTTATGGAGGCGGAAGGTCGCTATCGCCTTACTCTTGCTATTGGCTGCACTGGCGGACGACATCGCTCTGTTTCAACTGTTGAGCGTATTGGAAAAACCATTTTGCAAGCTGGCTATCCAGTTAGCATCGAACATAGACATATCGCATTGGATTCTAAGAAATAATTTTAGCATAAATATAATAATATAGTACATGCTGGTAGGAGAAGGATAATGAGTGAACGGCAAATTCAAGTAGGTGTCATTATTGTTGCACATGGGGATTATGGTTCTACGACTTTACGCACTGTTGAATCTATCCTTGGTACACTTACTGATTGTGTTTCCATTAGTGTAGATGTGGTGCAAGATGTTGATGAAACGGTGTATAGGCTTGAAGATGCAGCTGTTCGGCTTGATAAAGGGGCTGGAGTAATAATCCTTACTGATATGTTTGGTGGAACGCCTACTAACTTAAGTTTAGCCTTGCTTGGAAAGTTTAATATTGAAGTAATAACCGGTGTAAACTTGCCCATGGCTATGAAGGTTTTTTCGTCTCGCTATACTCCTTTGAAAGAACTTGCAGCTCTTGCCAAGGAGGCCGGTAATAGCGGAATCGTCGTTGCAGGTGAAGTGTTGTCCCAAAAAGGACCAAAAAACATTAATGATACTAATGATGATAAGCAGGCACGTGATTCCGATTTTAAAAGTCAAGTAGTATAACGTGGTTTTAAAGACATGGATGCGTTGCTGTCGATTTGCGTAAGACTCGAAGACCCGTCTAACGCAAACGGCTTCGCCGCCCTTTGGGTCGCTGTCATGAAAAAATACTATTCATTTCAACAGTTAACGCAAATATTGGAGCGCTTTTTCTCGCAATGACCCTTCGTGTTACCGTAAGTCACTGCGAGGAGAGTCGAACCATTTTTTTTGTTAAACATTTGATTTTGCACGACTCGACGTGGCAGTCCATGTCTTTAAAAACTTCATTCATGAGTGAATACTCTAACAATCGGAATCACGTGGACAAGCAGGATGAGGATAATTAAAACTTCTATAAAATGGCGGAGATAATGGCTATAATTAGAGTAGATAATAGATTAGTTCATGGTCAAGTTATTGAGACATGGCTGCCATATACTGACACGAAACATCTTTTTGTGGCTAATGATGCCTTAAAGAAAGATTTTTTGCGCCAACAAATTATTTGCTTAGCCATTCCTCAAAGAGTTTGCGTACACTTTATAGAAATACAGTCAGTGATAGAAAAAATAAAGCTGTTTAAGCAAGAAGTAATTTTCATACTTTTTGAAACTCTTCAAGATTTGCAAAGTGCATTATATCAAGATGTACATACTTTAGTAGAATATATTAATATTGGAAATTTACATGCAAGTTCACAAGAAAATAGAAAAAAGCAAATTGTTCCACATATTTTTGTTGATAATGAACAATGGGAAATTCTAGAAAAACTTATTCAAACTTATACTTTAGACTTTCGATCTATACCATCAGAAAGAAATAGAGGTTGGCATGAACTCAGCTATTAATTGGTTAAATCCCATGCTTTTAGTCTTGCTTTGCGCTTTTTTTTTGTCATAGCTCATGCAGCACGAACAACTTTTCGCATCCATTTTTTAGATAGACCTCTTGTAATTGCGTTTTTCCTTGGTTTTTGCACTGACAATATGTCCTTTGCTCTCAGTCTTGCTTTGGTTTTGGAATTATTTTGGATTGATACTTTGCGCCTTGGAATTGTCGTTCCGCCATCAGGAACTTTTTCATTTTTGCTACTATATCCCCTTTGCTTACATTTTCAATGGTATTTACCTTCCTTGCTTCCTATACCTTTAATTATTTGCATAATGTTTGGCTTTGTAAGTTCATGGTTTGAGCGTTGGCAACGCAAGAAAAATTCATGCTATAATGCTAATTTAGAGGCTTGGGTTAGACAAACTACAGAAAACCCTGATGTGTGTGATGTACAAAGTGAAAAACTCAATACAAAGCAAGTGCTGGCTCTTTCGCCCTCAGAAATAATTTTTCAGTCACGCTGGTCAATGCTTTGGTCATCTGCATTACTTTATGTATTGTGTTGGTCGATTTTGTATGGATTTTTTAAAATTTTACAAGCTTTTTACATTGTGCCAAGTATTTCTCTTTTTACATGGAATCTTTTATACAGCATCGCACTTTTAGGAGCTATTCTTTCCTTACGGACAAGTAGAACCTACGCTTTTTTACTTTTAGGGTTTTGCTTCTTATTTTTATGGATTTTTGCAAGAAGCAATTTTTTTTAAGTTAAAGCTGAATATTTTTAGGGAAAAAAATTTTCGTTTGTTGAAAAAATTTCTTTTGTTTCGCATAAAATTATTCAAAGGCAGTCTCTTTAAAAATCACTTAGTGTTTTAGTGGTGAATAAAAAAAGTGTTTTTTTTAACAAATTGTGCTAAGATATTTCTTAAATTTGAAAAAATATTTAAGAAATACACTGAATGAAAGTGAATAAAAACAATAGTCTTTGACATAAATTTTTTTTAGGAAGAACTTTTTTTTGTTTTTTTCATCTTATATATTGACATAATGGTTTAAAAATGTTCTCTTGTACTTGTGAGTCACAATTAGTTAGACCAAATGTCTTGGTCTGGTGAGTGAATGAATATTTTTTTTGAGAGGATGTTTCCATGCCTAAATCTATCTATGTTGGCAATCT
>CAYJDL010000026.1:0-17276 GCA_964368885.1 uncultured Desulfovibrionaceae bacterium
TTACGCAGATGCCTTGAAAAGATTTACCTTAGTATATCAAATGGTAATTTTTTTAAACATTTTTAATTTTTATGTTATTTAAGTTATTTACAGCAAATGTTGAAAAATATTAGATGCGTTAGCCCTGTTGGATCGTTAGTGTCTATTTGCAAAAATCAAATAAATAATTTATGTTTTCTGTGGAAAGAAGTTTTCGACCAGAAAAATTAATTAATCAGTTTTTCTTAATGGAAGCATTGACTAAATTTCTTCTTTTGATTTGAATGTAAATATTTTTTCGCTAGAAAAATCTAATGAAAGTTTTTTTGAAAAGCCAATTATCTTGAGTATGGAGAAATAAATGATAACTGACAAGTCTAATGCATTGCGAATATTAGTAGTTTTACCTTTTTATGGCGGATCTCTTCCAATTGGACATTATTGTGCCACTGCATTGCGCAATCTTGGGCATAGCGTGGAAGTATTTGATGCGCCGTCATTTTATCCTGCTTTTACTGCTATTAAAGGGCTACGAGTAACAACTGAACGCCTTGAGCAATTAGAAGGAGCTTTTTTACAAAACATTTCTCAAGCCATTATTGCTCAAGTAGAAAGTTTTGAGCCTGATATGGTTTTAGCTTTAGCTCAAGCTCCAATGAGTCGACAACTTTTACGCCGACTTGAACGCATGCAAATACCAACAGCTATGTGGTTTGTTGAAGACTATAAAGTTTTTAGCTATTGGCGTGCTTTTGCGCCTTTTTATTCAGTGTTTGCTGTCATTCAACAGGCACCATTTCTAGAAAAGCTAGCTGAAATCGGACAGCATAATCATTTATACCTACCCATGGCAGCTTTGCCAAGCTTTCATAAACCTCAAAAGCTTACAGTTGCTGAACAAAAAATTTATGCGGCCGACATTGCTTTTTTAGGAGCTGGTTATCCCAATAGGCGTATAGCTTTTCGTCCATTATCAAACTATAATGACTTTAAAATATGGGGCACTGAGTGGGATGGTGATCCCAGCTTAAGCAAACATATTCAACAAAATGGTGCTAGGGTGAGTGCGCAAGACAGCGTAAAAATCTACCATGCAACTCAAATCAATATCAATTTACATTCGAGTATTGAAAAAACAACCAAAATTATAGAAGGTGATTTTGTTAACCCTCGTACATTTGAGTTGGCTGCTATAGGGGCTTTTCAGGTGGTTGACAAGCGACAATTAATGCCGGATCTTTTTGAAGATGATATGCTTGCTACTTTTAGTTCTTTAGATGAAATGTATTCAATGATCGAGTACTACTTGCAAAATCCTGAAAAACGCAAGAACATGAGCCTTAAAGCTAGAGCGCATGTTCTTGCAAATCACAGCTATGAACAGCGTATGCAAACATTGCTTGATTATGTTCAAGAAAAGTGCGGACCATGGAAAAAGCGCGCTTTTACCTGTTTTCCTGAAACTTTACCACAACATTTAAAAGAACAGTTAGGTGAACTTTTACAAAATTTACAATTACCGTCTGATGCATCATTTAATGATGTCATTATCCGCATTCGTCAACGTAGCGGCAAATTAAATACTTTAGAAACAACTCTTTTATTCTTGGATGAGTGGCAAAAACAATACGATAAAAAGCAATAGTTAATGTCGCTTAAACATAGTGCAAAACCTTTATTTGTAGTTATAAAGCATTATATAGTGGTACAATGCTACATAAACTAAATATAAAAGCCAATATAAGTGTAAACTTGTGGCGCAAAGGATATGCACTTTTAATAACAATAGCCCATAAAATTCCGGGAATTAGCCACATAAATACAAAAGCCACTGAACGCATAAATTCCGGATTTGACAAATAATTTTCTTTTTGTAATAAATCTAACCATTGTAAGGCAGTTACAGAAAGCAAGATTAACCAATAAAAAATCCATGCGTTACGAGCCCATGAAGCGCACCATGGGAGCATTTGAGCGTAATAGTCACGACCAAAATCGTCTCTATTACGTCTTATGATAAGCCAAAAAGTGGCAATTCCTCCGGCTAGTGCAAAGCTTAATGGTAGCAGAAATAGTATGACAGTCAATAAGCTTGAATCTAAACTTGGTACATAAAAAGCATTTAATGATAAGGGATATTCAATTCCCAGTGCAAGAGCATTGTCGGCACTAATAATGCAAATGATTCCATAAAAAGCCATAGCATACCAGCAAGATGCAACAATAGCTAAGCATTGTAATATCAAGCGGTGTTTTTTCCATAC
The DNA here is from genome assembly GCA_964368885.1 of uncultured Desulfovibrionaceae bacterium. GTDB lineage: Bacteria > Desulfobacterota > Desulfovibrionia > Desulfovibrionales > Desulfovibrionaceae > CAYJAD01. The sequence goes on from CAYJDL010000026.1 coordinate 2,244, forward strand.
TTTCCATGAAAAACGGAAAATACTAAGAAAAATACTGGCAAATAAAAGCAAGCCTGCTGCATACACATGAGCTTGTAAATAAACTGAAGCTTTAATTGGTTCCCATAGTGCTAAATAGTTTATGGCTTGCCCATCAACTGTCATTTTTGATATAAGTTCAAGAATTGAAGGGCTTACCCTAATCCAAAGAGGGTAAAAACAGCTTAAAGTCATAAACCAGCCTAAAAACAAAGCCAAGGATGCAAGTTGCTTTGCACACTTAGCATACGCTGAGCGTTGGCGGATAAGCGAAAGAATTTGCCCACTTATACTCATAATAGGCAAAGCAACAATTACCATTAAAAACAATGAACAGAGTGTAATAATTGACATTTCAATGATATTTTGCCAAGGTATGGTGATATTAACCATTGATTTTCTCCTTGTGTTATGTAACCTTTGTGCCTTAATTTTGCTTGAAGCGCAAGATGTCTTGAAAAAAATTGTAAAATAAGCTATATGTGTAAAATCTTATTAAGGCAATATGGAGGTTTATGATATGACCAGACAAAATCAAAGAAAAAAAAACCTTGGCAAATCTTTAAAGATGTTAGGTCTTTTACTTTTAGTAGGTGCAATATCAGTTGGTTGCGCTTCAAAAAAAGCTAATGTTGCAAAGCAAAATGAAAACACTATTCAGGAATTAAATCAGCGTATTGCTACTATGGAAGGTAATGTACTTGCCCTAAATACGCAATTAAGAGCTTCTCAGGGTCAAGTGTACGAAGTTCGCAATAGATCTGGTAAAAAAACCGGTATGACTGCTCACCCAATGGGTGCAACGCAAACTATGCCCACTCAACCAATTGCAACAGTTACGCCGTACAAACCTCAACCCAAAACTCAAACACCAACTAGCCCCAAAACGCACAAACCTATTCCGCGCCCTGTGGTTCAACCTAAAACTGCAAATGTAACACCTGTTAATAGTAGTGCGCCAGCTAATATGTCACCCACTATTCAAGGTAATGTACAAAACACTAGACCAGCTGTTACAACACCTTCTCCAAACGATGGATTTTCCTTGCCGCCTGAAGCTGTAATGTATCTTCCAAATTCTGGGGTAAATGCACCTAACCAAAATCTTGCAAATTCACCTAGAGCAGGAACGCCTAGTATGCCTCCGGCTAATACTCCGGCTTTGCCCAATACTCCGGCTATGCCCCCGGCTGATATTCCAAATAGCAATGCTAACACATTATCAAACACTGCGCCTGTTAATATTACTCAAACTACAGCCAATTTGCCAAGCCAACCTCCTCAACCTGGAGAGCAGGCCGCTTATAAACAAGCTTTGGATTTAGTTAGAGGCGGGCAGTCGCAAGCCGGAAGGGAAAAGTTTCAGACATTTTTACAAAATCACCCTCAAAGTAAGCTTGCAGCTAATGCTTATTACTGGATGGGAGAAAGTCACTATGCTCAAGGAAACTACAATGATGCACTATTGGCTTTTAGACAAGTATCAGCTAACTTCCCAAGGCATGACAAAGCTTCTGATGCTCTTCTTAAAGCCGGCATGAGCTATCAACGTTTGGGAGATTCTGCAAATGCTCAGGCTCAATATCAAACACTTATCAATAATTTTCCAAGGTCAAGTGCTGCAAAAATAGCTAGAAATAGAAATCGATAATGATTACAAAGCAATGGGGTGCATTTGCTCAAGCTGATAGAGCAGAATTTTGGGCAGCATTAGCTTTAAAATATACTTCCGGAATCGGTCCTCGTACCATTGTACGTTTACTAAATTATTTCGGAAGTGCCTTTTCTGCTCTTGAACATAAACGCCAATGGATTGATGCAAAAGTAAGTCAAGAAAAAATGCATCTCATGAGTTCAGACGCTTGGCGCATCAAAGCAACGCAAGAATGGCAACAGGCTCAACTATGCCAAGCAAAAATTTTATTATGGACGCATGAACAATACCCTAAGTCTTTGCGTAGTCTCATTGATGCTCCGGCAGTTCTTTATTATAAAGGGGATTTATCATTATTGTCAGCACCATGCTTTGCAATTGTTGGTTCACGCCAATGTAGTAGCGAGGGTGTGAAAGTAGCCGGAGATATAGCTCGTAAACTATCTTGCTCTGGAATAAGTATAGTTTCAGGTATGGCTCAAGGTATTGACAGTGTAGCACACTTAGCTGCTTTAGACCAAGTTGGTAAAAGTATCGGAGTCCTTGGCACCAGAATTGATATTATTTATCCGCAACATAATAATAATGTGTACCAAAAGTTATGGCAAGAAGGTTTGTTGTTATCAGAATTTTCCCCGCAAACTGCACCTGTTGCCTCAAACTTCCCAATTCGTAACCGCTTAGTCAGTGGTTTATCCTTAGGAGTATTGGTAGTTGAAGGGGCATTAAGTAGTGGTAGCTTAATAACAGCTCGACTTGCATTAGAGCAAAATCGTGAAGTATATGCCATACCCGGTGCAACTACATCAAGCATTTCAAAAGGATGTCAAGAGCTTATACGACAAGGGGCTAAGGCTGTTTTTAATGGCGATGATATTTTATATGACCTTACCCCTTTACTTCAAAACTACACCCTCACCACACAGCACAGTTTAGATAATAAAACATCCACTTCAACAATCACTAGTGCCAAAAGTAAAGTCAACTCCATAATTGCCGATAATACTGTTAACAATGGTAATGTATGCGTTAATGAGCAAAAAAGCAGCTTCACTAAAAATGGTGAACACGAAAAAATGGCTCATACAAGAAAATTAAGCGAATTTTCTGGCACATTATTCGGTACATTTTCTGATTCTTTTTCTGAAGAAGAAATAGAAAATGTAAAATCAATACTTAATTTACTACTTTCTAAAGGTCAATGTCATATTGATGAATTATGTGTTAGTCTTAACAAAACTGTTCCAGAAATTTCATCCTTATTGATTGAAATGGAACTTGCTAAAATAGTAAGAAAAGAAGCAGGAGCACGCTATATTGCTTTGTGTGATCATGTTTAGAAAAATAAAAAAGACTCTTTTTATACAAAATCATAGAAAAAGCACTCAAACTAAAAAACGTGATTAACTCTGTGTGTGCTCAGCAATATTTATATTGCTATATTTTTGAAAAAGAGTTTATTTGCATTGACAAAATCCACATTAGTAATAATTTAATTAGTAGTAATAGGACTAGTTTGATATGAGTGTGAGCGTACATAAGAAGTAATGCTGTAACAAATGTTTTTAAACAAGTTAGTTATATTCTTTTTACAATTTTACCTAAATATTGACTAGCTATTTTTGAATACTTGTGCTAGGCATGAGCACCTGTTGCACTGAGATCCTGAAATAGCTTTTTGGGTTTATTATTTAGGGTTGCAACGCCTCAAAAAGAAAGAAAAGATTATGCAAGAAATTCAGATTGAACAGGCTAAGCCTGGAATGATTTTAGGGTGTAGAATACGCAATGCTGGTGGAGTCATTATTGCTGAAGCTGGGGTTCCGCTTACTGAAAAAAACATTAGTCAATGTCACACTGCTGGTATTTATGTGCTTCATGTACTTGGAAAGCCTGTTCCTGGTGCAAATTTGAGTTATGACGCTGCTGATCGTCTTAAAAGAATCGAAGCTCTTTTTCGCAATCAACAGCAAAGTATTTTTATGCGCACAATTGAAGCTTTTTTAAAAAAGCATTTTCATGAAAGAATATAATAGGACGTTGGTGAATTATGAGTAGTGCCAGTGATCTAAACACTAGCTATAAAGGTAAAGTACTTGCGGCGAAAAGTATTCCAACCTTGCCTATTGCTTTGCAAAAAATTACTGCTCTAATTGATGGCAATAGAACCAACCTAAGCAAGGTAGCTGAGCTTATTATTCAAGACCAAAGCCTTACAGCGAAAGTGCTTAAACTTGTTAATTCCCCTGTATATGGTTTTCCTCGCCGTATTGTGTCTATACATAATGCTTTGATTTTATTAGGTGTGAATGCTGTGCACGGTCTTTTGCTGTCTACAGTTGTGTTTGAAATAGTTTCAAAAAACATGAAAGGTCTTTGGCAACACTCCTTAAGTAGCTCATCTGCGGCAAAAATTATTGCAAGGCATTTAAGTATTAAAGAAGAAGAAGAAATAATGCTAAGTGCTTTGTTGCATGATTTTGGTAAGGTTGTACTTGCTATACAGTTACCTGAAGCTTCAAGAGATATTAACTCTCTTATTCAAAATGAAGATATTACATCTTATGAAGCAGAAAAGTTGATACTGGGCTTTACACATACCAAAATTAACGATTGGATAGCCCAACATTGGAATCTACCCTTGAGTATAACCGCAGGAATGACTTATCACCATGATCCAATGAAGGCCGGTAACTTTAAAACTCTAGCCTCAATAGTGCATTTATCAAATTTTTTCGCAAGAGTATTTGAAATGGGTTCAGCCGGAGACAGTAATGTTTCAGAGATTAATCCTATGGTGCTGAAACATTTGCAACTAGATCAAAATGACTTGCGGGAGCTTGTAGATTTAATCGGAATTGAATTTAAAAAGAATACTTTGTTTCCTGTATTTGGAAGGTAAAATATGGATGCGTTTGATTTTGCAACAGTAATCGGCAGCAAGCCAACAATATATGTGTTGTCAGTTGATACAGAATTATGTGATACATTACAAATACTTTGGCCAACTATTGAGGTTCAATGGGAAATATTTAGTAGTGGAAAAGTGCTTTTAGAAAGGCTTTTTAACGATCCTCCACATATTCTTATTTGCGGCGATAAAAGCAATGACTTGTCCGGACCTGAAATTATTCAAATAGTTAAAGCTGAAAATGTATATCGTCAAGTCTGTACTGTGCTAATAATGGGTGCTGACTGCTTGCGAGCTGATTTTAGAGGAAAACTTTCTGATGTAGACGATTTTATTATTTTACCTTCGAGTTCATCGGAAATGAGAACTCGTCTAGAGCTGGCTTTACAAAGATCTTCTTGTACTTTGGATGCTAATCCATTAACACGTTTGCCAGGCAATGCCTCTATAATGCAAATGATGGAAAAATACATCAAAGAAAAAACGAACTTTGCAGCTGCCTACCTTGACATTGACAATTTTAAAGCTTTTAACGATAAATATGGATTTTCACGCGGCGATGAGGCTTTATTAGTAACCGCCAGATTATTAGTTTCAACTATTATGAATTCTTCTGCTGAATATAAATTTCTAGGTCATATTGGTGGAGATGATTTCTTCTTTATTCTACCTTCAGAAATTATAGAAGAAACATGTAAACATCTAGTTGAAGCTTACGATGATATTATTCCTAACTTTTATGATGCTGATGACAGAGCAAATCAAGGTATTATTGCAAAAGACAGAATAGGTAACTTGCATCGCTTTCCTTTTATGAGTATTTCTATTTCCATTACAGTAAATAGCAATGCTCGCTTTACTCACTATGGAGAAATTTCTCAAGCTGTTGGTCAAGTAAAAAAATTATGTAAAGCTCAAGAAGGATCCTGTTATATTTTCGATAGACGAATTGACTAAAGCTTATGACTCAAATCCAAGCTTTTATCTTTTGGCTTGAAATTCAAAAAGGCTATTCTCAGGCAACTTTAAAGGCTTATGCTAATGATTTAAATCAGTTAGAAGATTTTCTTCAAGACGAAGCAATAAGCCTAGAGATTGCAAATACTATTGAAAAAAAACATCTAAGCAAATATATTTCTTATCTACACAAACAAGGGCTATCAAAAAGCTCTATGTCTCGTAAGCTTGCGGCCATACGTACTTTTTTTCAATATCAATTACGAATAGGGTTAATAGAAAAAAACCCTGTAGAAAGCTTACGAAACCCCAAGCAAGCTCAAAAGCATCCAAGAGTGTTAAATGTAGACCAAACCTTCGCTTTACTGGATTGTAAAAATGAAGATGAAGACTCGACTTTATTTGCTCGAGACATAGCCTTAGCTGAGTTATTATATGGCTGTGGTCTTCGTATCACTGAAGCTTTAGATATTAATGTATTTAGTCTTGATTTACGTCAAAGTTTTTTGCGCATTTTAGGGAAAGGCAAAAAAGAACGTTTAGCCCCTCTAACAGATACGGCCAAACAGGCTTTAGAACAATGGCTAAATCTACGTGAAAATATAGCTTTGCAAGATGAAAAAGCCCTTTTTGTTGGCGCAAGAGGTAAAAGGCTTAATAGACGTCAAGCTCAACGGATAATACACGATTTATGTGTTAAAGCTGGTCTTACTGGTTCCATTTCGCCACATAGTTTGCGTCATAGTTTTGCCACTCATTTACTAGAAGCTGGAGCTGATTTACGAACTGTGCAAGAGTTGTTAGGACATAGTAAGCTTGCCACAACCCAGCGATACACTAGTCTCACTTTAGAGCATTTAGTCAAGGTCTATGATAAAGCTCACCCAAAAGCATAAAGAAACTCTGAATAAATATTTTTTTGGGGAAACTTTTTTAACAGAAAAAATTTTTCCCAAAAAAAATAATTTAATGTTTGCCTTAATTATACAAGCGAATTTCTATCAGCAAGTTTTTCCCTTTTTTCATAACGTACCGGCTTTGATAATTTTCTAATTTTTTTATCACTAACAGCTTTTTTAAGCCACGCATTAGCTTGAGTTTTATTTATAGAAAATCTTTCAGATATTTCTTCAACAGTCATTGCGTCCGGCATGTGTGCTAATAAAATGTCCATAAAAGCGTTGTAAATTTTAGTCGCATCATCATTTTCTTTTGGTTTAATATCATCTGCTACAACATCACTTATTTTAGGTTTTAAACCATCAGAAAGAGACGTGCATACAGGCTTTTCTTGCTTAATATCTAATAATGGTAACGGACTAGGCTCGGCTATCTTATTTTGTTTAATCGTAGTTTGAAGTTGATTAATAAAGTTTTCCGATTCATTTATTTTAGGCCATGGCAATGCACCAAGTTCCAAAAGTTTTTCGTTGCCTTGAGGCATGTTTTCTTGAGCGTATACAAAAATGGGGATAGAGTTTGTCCTTTTTAACTCTTCTTGAGCACCGTTCCAAGTGCCACCTTTTTGATAGTCAGCACTTACAATGAGACCAAAGTCGGACATAGCATAAATAAGTTTATTTCTAGTCATAGCTGCCCAAGCTGTAAATTGAAACTCTGGATGTTGAGTCGAAAGTAATAGTAAACGATTTTCTGCAATTGCTAAGCGCATTGGTGTTTCTAAACTTCGATGTAATAAGTTGTCAGCTAAAATCCCCGTAACTCTTCCACCACTTTCAAGAGCTGCATTCATGGCTATTAAATCTACACCTTTGGCACCTCCTGAAACTATATCTATATTATTTTTTACACAAAGCCTTGCTACATGCTCTGCGAACTGACTGCCTTCATAGTTAATATTTCGTGAGCCTACAACGCCAACACCACCACCAGATAGTAAAGAGCGATCTCCCGTCCCAAAAAGTAAGACCGGAGCTTTATTATGTAAATGTTCTTTAAGGCGTATTGGGTAATCAGCGTCACTACGACTTATAAGCCAAATTCCATAGCGTTGCCATTGCTCTATAGTAAAGCCAAGATGCACTCCTCGACCTAGTAGCTTTTCCAAACGCTCTTCTTGTATATCAGTACTAGCACAAGCTTTAACAAGCACGTTGCTATTTAGCATATCTTTTGGACGTAACTTTTCCTGTATAAGCCATTGAACAAGAGTATTATATTCGCCATGAGACAAGGGTTTTGCTAATTGTTCACCTTGAGAAATATTTTTTCCAAAATCACCGCAAAGTAAAAAAGTTGCCTTGGTATCTTCAGTTAAAAAATCATCCATGATAAAGCCTTTTTAATCCATTTTAGGAGAATTTAACGCTAGTGCTAAGGGTATTACAGCAGAACAACCAGCTTGGCGCAGTAAAGCAGAAATTACAGTTAAAGTCCATCCAGAATTAACAACATCGTCCACAAGTAAACAAGCACCCATTAAGCATTTATCATTTATAGCAAAAACACCATCAAGATTTTTAGCTTGCTGATATGAATTTTCCATATATTTTTGTTCTCTGCTTGGACGAATTTTTTCAATACATGCAACAAAGGGTAAACCTAAAGCTTTGGATAGTTTTATAGCAAAATTTGGCACTAAATTTGGATTATTATTCGAGGGTACGCATGTTACCCAAACTGGAGTGGGCTTAGGCATCCATTCCAAAAGCATATTAACGCAAGCCATAACTACTTCATCAGGAAAGTTATTATATGTATATTTGCCTTCAGCTATCTTTTGACCCCAGCCCGCATCACGCCAAAGACTAAGTGCTCTGCCTTCTTCAGCTAATAGATTTTTTGCTATCAAGCTGCCTTGCAAATTATAATGCGTAAACATGTTTTTTGCTGGCCATCTTTTTCGTGCAAAAAGAGGCTGGTGGGCACGACGTAAAAATAAAGACGCTCTATAAGTCAATTCCTTGTCAGCAGTAACGTCAAGCAAATTGCCATTTAAGCAGGAATGACACTTACCACAAACAGTTTCTGTTGGATCATCTAAGGATTTTTGCAAAAAAGACATTAAGCATTGTCTTTCCATCATATAGCTTTGCATTTGCCTTTGTTCTTCATACCGTATATTTGTTATTGCCGCAATATAGTCATGGTTAATTGTATAATATGCGGCAGTAGCTGTTGCATGCCACTTTGTCCCAAGTTTTATTACCGGTGATGGTGATTCAACCGTTAAAAACCTAAGAGCTTTTTCCAATTGCCCACTGCGCAAATTTAAAGTTTTTTGCATAGTAGGTATGGACAATCCATCGCTTGCTTTATTAAGCAAATTCAAAATATCCAATACATGCTGTTGAGGAGGAAAGGCTTGGTCAATAAAGTACTGTGCAATACGGTCGTCTTCTGCGCCACAAAGCAAAATGCCATATGCTTCATCTACAGCACGCCCAGCACGCCCAACCTGTTGATAGTAATGAACTACAGAAGCTGGGCGTTGGAAATGTATAACAAAGCCCATATCAGGCTTATCAAATCCCATACCAAGAGCTACAGTAGCCACTAACACTTTTAACTTATTATGTAAAAGGTCATTTTCTAGTTCTTCTCTTGTAACAGAATCAATGTCTGCATGGTAGGCTTTGGCGTTAATATTATTAGCAACAAGCCAGATAGCAAGTCGATTGGCATCTCGTTGGGTGAGAGTATAAATAACGCCACTATTTGGAAGCAGCGGAATATTTTGCGCAAGCCATGCCATACGAGAAGCCGGGCTTGGCATAATAATATTTTGTAACTTTAAACTTTTTCTTACAAGCGTGCCCCTTTGCACAATTAAATTTGATCCAATTTGCCCTTGAATATCATGAATCACTCGATTGTTTGCCGTTGCGGTAGTTGCAATAACAGGAACATTAGAAGGAAAAGCTTTCAAAATACGCACAATACGCCTATAGTCAGGTCTAAAGTCATGTCCCCAATCAGAAATGCAATGCGCTTCATCAATAACAAATAGACCTATATTTGCACCTATTTGTGCAAGAACGTTTTGAATAAAATCTTCGTTACCCAAGCGTTCGGGTGAAATTAAAAGTATGTCTACTTTATTGCTATATAGCTCTTGTTTTACAACTTCCCATTGTTCTGCATTGGTGCTATTAATCGTTCTTGCTATAATGCCCATGTTTTCAACTGCGTGTAGCTGGTTACGCATCAATGATAATAAAGGTGATATGAGCAGTGTAGGTCCAAGTCCTTGATTACGCAAAAGCTTGGTAGCTAAAAAATATACCATACTCTTTCCCCAACCTGTCCTTTGAACTACAAGAACACGCTGTCTACTTAATAGAGTTTGAATACTTTCCCATTGACCATCTCGAAAGTCTGCTTGAGCATTCTTAAGCGTCTGTCTAAGATACTTTAAAGCTAAATCTTTACTGTGCATAGTCACCTACAACATAATTATTTTTCAAGCCAATCTGTCACACGTTTGGCATATTCGCATGGTTTATAACTTATTTTTTCATACATCTTTAAAGCATCACGTTGACGAGAAGCTTCAGCTAAAATTATTGCTGCTGCCACCGAAACATTAAAGCTTTGAATCATGCCTCGCATGGGAATATAAAGTTCGCCATCAATATCTTCAACAAGTTCTTTAGCAACTCCGCTATGTTCATTGCCCATTATAATAGCAGTAGGTTTAGTAAAATTCCATTGACTTAAGGGTTTTGCGGTAGGTGTGCAAGCTGTTGCCAAAATTTGCATTTCTTTTGCTTTAAGTGCAGAAAATAAGGATTTTTTATCACTATGTCGCTGCGTATCCACCCATTTTCTGGCAGAAGCAGAAGTTTTCTTTGCTAATGCTGGAAAAGCTGTATCAGTATAATAAAGATGCACCTCAGGCACGGCAAAAGCATCACAGGAACGGTAAATTGCAGATACATTATGAGGATCATGAATATTTGCTAAGACTAAGGTAAGATCTGATTGTCTTTGAGCTAGTACTTGTTCAATGCGAGCCCGACGTTCCGGGGTAGGGTTTTTGGGCATGGTCACTCCATATTATTTTGCTTTATAAACATTAAAACCATTGAGGAAAAACTGAATAAATCACTTCTTGAGAGAAAAAGAGAAACTTTTTCGTCGTTCAAAGATTTTTGGCAAAAAGTTTGCCTAGAAAAAAACAATTAATTTGTGTTTACATCAATTGTATTTTGACAAAAAAACTACTTTAAAGCAAGACTAAGTTTTGATAGGACAAGCAAATACGTTGCCTTGATGTATTAAATATGGTACTAGAAATCTGTTGTTAAGTAAAAAAAACTTATTTAAAAGTTTTGCAACAATTTATCTGGCATGTAGCTAGTTTAATGATTCTTTTAGAACTTTGAGGAGAGTAAACCATGAGAAAAACCTTTGCAATGTTGTTTGCTTGTTTAAGCACTTTACTACCAGCCTTGGCTCTTGCTGCTGAGGGAGCACCCCATATTCCGGGTGCAGAGCTTTCTGCTATATGGGTAATACCCTTTGCATGTATGCTTTTGTCCATAGCAATTTTCCCTATAGCTGCACCGCATTTTTGGCATCATAATTTTGGGAAAATTTCCGTCTTTTGGGGGCTGGCATTTCTTGTGCCCTGTGCTATTGTTTATGGTTTTTCCATTACTTTATATGAATTTTTACATACTATGCTCTTAGAGTATATTTCTTTCTTAATATTACTTTTTTCACTATATACTGTAGCAGGTGGAGTAAGACTTAAAGGAACATTGGTTGGCACTCCTCTTGTTAATACGGGGCTTTTGCTAATTGGAACTGTCCTTGCCAGCTGGATGGGAACCACTGGTGCAGCAATGTTGCTTATTCGTCCTTTACTGCGGGCAAATGAACATCGTAAATATAAGGTGCACTCTGTAGTCTTTTTTATTTTCCTAGTTGCTAATATTGGTGGTTCTTTAACTCCTCTTGGTGACCCGCCATTATTCTTAGGCTTCTTAAAAGGCGTGAGCTTCTTTTGGACTACTACAGCACTGCTTTGGCAAATGATCTTTTTAGTTGTTGTCTTACTAGGAATTTACTTTGCCCTAGATACATTCCTCTTTAAAAAAGAGGGTAGCCCTGTACCTGCCAATGCTAATAGTGGAGAAAAACTTGGGCTTGATGGTAAAATTAACTTAATTTTCCTCGTTGGTGTAGTTCTTTGCGTTCTTGCTTCAGGATATATGAAATTAGGTGTGTTTTCAGTTTATTATGTTGAGGTTGCATGGCAAAACGTTCTACGTGATGTTCTATTGCTAGTTTTGGCTGCCTTATCACTAAAGTTTACCACCAAGGAAAATCGTGACCTAAATGGCTTTAACTGGGCTCCAATTGAAGAAGTAGCCAAGTTATTCTTGGGTATTTTTGTTTCCATGATTCCTTGTTTGGCAATTTTGAAAGCTGGAACCAATGGCGCACTTGCTCCATTAATTAGCTTAGTAACCGATGCCAATGGTCAACCTGTCAACTATGTTTATTTCTGGCTCACCGGTATGCTATCAAGCTTCCTTGATAATGCACCAACTTATGTAGTGTTCTTTAATACAGCTGGAGGTAATGCCACTCAACTTATGGGTGATCTTGCCATGACACTTACTGCTATTTCTGCTGGTGCGGTGTTTATGGGTGCTAACAGCTACATTGGTAATGCCCCTAATTTTATGGTTCGGTCTATCGCTGAAGATCAAGGCGTAGCTATGCCGTCCTTCTTTGGCTATATGGCTTGGTCATTTGGAATATTAGTGCCTTTATTTGCTGTTATGACTTTTATTTTCTATATCTAAAGTTATACGCTTAGAAAGTCTTAGCCCACTATTTTATTGTAATAGTGGGCTTTTCTAATATAAAGCTAGCATATATTTTGAGTTGTATAGCTATAATCATATTCACAAAATTCTTGAATATTGACTTTTGAATAGTGTCGTGTTATATGTGAACTTAGAAACTAGTGTAAAAATATAAGGTGTTTTAAGAAAAACTATATTGATGATTTCCAAAAATTTGTTTCACAAAGTGGTCTTAAGAATACGGCTCAGCGTGCTCGTATTGTGGAGATTTTCATGGGCACAACAGGGCATCTGTCTACCGAAGAAGTATACGACAAAGTTCGCAGTATTGACCCTTCAGTTGGGCAATCTACGGTCTATCGAACTATGAAGCTCTTATGTGATGCTGAGCTTGCTCATGAAGTGCATCTTGGCGATGGCATTGTGCGCTATGAGCCTTATCGAGAAGAGCACCATGACCATCTTGTTTGTGAAAAGTGCGGAAAAACTGTTGAGATATTGAGCGATAGAATGGAAAAAATTCAAGAAAACGTTGCCAAAAAACATGGTTTCGTTCTTACTTCTCACACTATGTGTCTTTATGGAATATGCGCTGAATGTCGTAAAAAAATTATTAAATAGTATTACGGTAAATGAAAATTATTAATCGTGTTTACGCTAAGTGTTTTTTCTTAATGATAAAAATGGAAAAAGCAGAAATTGCTGAAATTATGCCAGCAAATACATATCCAAGAGCAAAGCTATAATATTGTCCACAAATACCAAGTAACCAAGGAAAAAGACCGCCAAAAACCAAGGCTGCCACAGGCATAATCATAGATGTAAGGGCTGGCTGATGAGCCATAGGCGTATAAAAACTCATTACCTTAAAAATAGCCGGAAAAAGAATTGCAATGCTTAACGGTTGAATGCAAACGCCAATAAGCACAACAATAGTATCGCTACTTAGCCCCATAATGAATAAAGATATGGCATGTAGTGTAAAACTGGTAAAGATAACCTTTTCCGGTTTATAATGGTCGCAAGCCCATCCTCCAAAAAGAACAAATAATGGCGTAGCAAGGCGTGATATAAATAACCATAAATTAGCATATTCAGGGCTAAAATTTATTTCTCGGACTAAAAACAGTTGCAATACAGAGTATATGGCAAATTCACCTAACATACCAATAATAAACCATAGACAGTAAATCCAACTATTTCTTTGAGTTAAGAGGAATAAATTCCCTTTCAATGATGGATTGTTAGTGCAAGTTTCTCCTCCCTTACCCCAACGTAAAAAAGTGCAGCCTGATATTATAGCCATAGTTCCAACTATGGTAAAAACACCTCTCCAATCAGTAAAAAGTAGTCCAACTTGAGCTATTATAGGAAGAAAAATAAAGCCTAAATTTGGAGCCAGTTCATGTACACCAATAGCCTTACCCCAATCTTCAGTACGCACAAGTGTGCCTAGTATGGCAATGCTTGAGCCTAAGTAGACACCAGCAGACATGCCAAAACAGAAAAAAAATACCCATGCCCATTCTAAAGAGTTAACTAACGGTAGTGGAACAAGAAAAAATCCTACTGCTATTGTGCTTACGCTTACCACCCTAGCTGGGCTAAAAAAACTTACCAAAACACCTGTTAAAGCTTGAGATATGGCAAAGCCAATACCTTGCATCAAAAGCAAAGACGTAGACTGGCTATGACTGATATTAAGGTCTTGTTCAATATACACCAACAAAGGAGACAGTAAGGTTCTTGCTGTATAATTACAATAGAAAAGAAATGTTAAGAAGACAACCCAAGGCCAAGCCTGTGCAAAAGGGCGTGGTTCAGTACTTTTTCTTATTACGGAAGTTGTCATATAAAAATGATTGTCAAATCATTGTAAGTAAGTGAATCTATTCTAAAATATATTTCATAGGGTTTACAGGAGTTCCTCCGACACGAACTTCATAATGCAAATGTGGCCCGGTGGTGCGTCCGGTCATACCAACTGTTCCTATTATGTCACCACGTTTCACCTGTTGACCAACTTGCACTGTAGATTTTTGTAGGTGAGCATATTTTGTAGAAATACCACCACCATGGTCAATCTCAACTGCAATACCATAAGCTCCGTCAAATCCGGTCTTTTTTACAGTACCTCGAGCTGTTGCAATAATGGGAGCTCCAATTCTTCCTTTAATATCAATGCCTTTATGGAAACTTCTTTGTCCGGTAAAAGGAGAACTGCGATAGCCGAAACTAGAATTTAAACGTCCACGCAAAGGCCAAACGGAGGGCGAAGCTGAGAGTTTGCTCTTCATGGAACGCAAGGATAATAGTAATTTTTGTTGATTGACCTCTTCAAGATGTATGTCGTCAGCAAGTAGTTTTAAAAAGTTTTGCATGCGACGAACCATAAGGCTTGGACTATGTAAGGCTAAGGAAGTTTCCAATAAATCTTCATTACGATTTCTTTGCACCTGACCAAGCTCGGTGTTAAGCTCAAGCATATGCCAAATTTTCGCATCAAAACGTTCAATACGCATAACGTCGCCGGATATGTCATGTATTTTTGATCTAAGATCAAGTAACTGAGCCGTTTGGTTGTCTATAATCTCTTGGCTTTCTATGACTTTACTCTTTAAATGTTGTTGTTCAAAATAATTAATTACAAGCATAATATTACCTGCCAAAAGCAGGCATGCTAAAATCACAAAAATACTAATAACCCAAAG
>CAYJDL010000027.1:0-2099 GCA_964368885.1 uncultured Desulfovibrionaceae bacterium
TTTTTTTGTTAAACATTTGATTTTGCACGACTTGACGTGGCAGTCCATGTCTTTAAAAATTTCGTTCATGAGTGAATACTCTAACAATCACGTGTAAAGGCAGTTGCCACAAAAAATTATTTTCTAGACATTTTGTACATTAAACGTTACACTTTCTCTTATGCATGAAATGTCTATAGCAGAAAGTATTTTAAATATTGTTGAGCAAGAGCTTGAAAAGCATAATTGCACCAAGCTTATCTTGGTGCGTGTGCATTATGGTGCTCTTGCGCAAATTGTAGCTCATTCTTTACAATTTTGTTTTGAAGCTATTATTAAAGATGGTCCTTATGCGGGTGCACGCCTTGAATTAGAAGAAATTCCTTTACTTTTACGATGTGGAGCTTGCGCTAAGGATTTTAATCCCCAAGAGGGCGAAGTCTTTTCGCCTTGTAGTTATTGTCAAATGTCCGTGGGGCATGAAGTGCTTAAGGGACGTGAATTATATGTACAAAATATTGAAGCTGAATAATATTGAAGCTAAGTAATGAGGTCAGATTATGGAAATTCCAATAGTTCGTAATGTTTTAGAAGCCAATGAACAAATGGCGGATAAATTGCGTGAACTTTTCGCTAAGCATAAAATCTTAGTTCTTAATTTAATCAGTTCACCCGGAGCCGGAAAAACATCACTTTTAGAGCGCACTCTTACGGACTTACGACAAGAATTGCGTATGGCAGTTATTGAAGGTGATTTGCAAACGGATAATGATGCACGCAGAGTTGCGGCAACCGGAGCTAAGGCTGTGCAAATTAATACCGATGGTGGTTGTCATTTAAATGCAGCTATGATTGAAGAGGCATTAAAGTCATTGGATTTAAATGAAATTGATATTTTATTTATTGAAAATGTGGGTAATTTAGTATGTCCGGTGGAATTTGATTGTGGTGAACATGCAAAAATTGCTTTGCTTAGCGTTACAGAAGGAGATGATAAGCCGGAAAAATATCCTTTGCTTTTTAATATGGCAAAAGCCATGGTTTTAAATAAAATTGATTTATTGCCCTATGTGGATTTTGATGTGCAAAGAACTAGGGAATTTTCCACAAAGCTTAATAAAGACTTGCCTATTTTTGAGCTATCTTGTCGTAGTAATGAAGGACTTGAGCCTTGGTATCAATGGCTAAGGGATTCTTTTGCTAAAATTTCTTAAGTCGTTAACAAAACTATAGCTTTTTAAATTATGACCTGAAATTAGGTAATTTATTTTTATTCCTTCAAAACAATAACTTGTCACTGCTTGAATATTTTGTTATAAATAGTAAGCATTCTCAATTAAGATTAGTGAATTTACTAGTCTTAAATCACTTTCTTTAATTTTCAAAACGCTTTAATTATCTAAAAACAAAAGAATTTTTCTTAGAAAAATTCTAATGAAAGTTTTTTTGAAAAGGGTTTGGGAAAGACTTTTTATTCACAAAAAGTCTTTCCCAATAAAAAAAGAATAAATCAGCGTTTGCTTTATTTAGGGAGTATTTTTTACTTTTTTGGAGGTCACATGGATGTAGTCTTATTGTCACGGTTACAATTTGCCGTAGCCGTTTTTTTTCACTTTGTATTTGTGCCCTTAACCTTGGGTCTTTCCGTCTTGCTTGCTTGGATGGAAACTAAGTATGTGCGCACAGGTGATGAATTTTGGAAAAAGCAATGTCAGTTTTGGGGAAAACTTTTTGTAATCAACTTTACCCTTGGAGTTGTAACGGGTATTACCCTTGAGTTCCAATTTGGTACTAACTGGTCTCGTTATTCCGAGTATGTTGGTGATATTTTTGGATCTTTACTTGCAGTAGAAGCAACTGTTGCCTTTTTCTTAGAGTCAACATTTATTGCTGTATGGGTTTTTGGTTGGAAAAAAGTCAGTAAAAAAGTGCATCTATTTGCCATTTACATGGTGGCATTAGCCGGTAATTTGTCCGCTATTTGGATTATTTTAGCCAATGGCTGGATGCAAAACCCTGTTGGTTATGTTTTGCGTAACAACAGAGCAGAACTTGATAACTTCCTTACCGTTATCAGCAATCCCTATGCTTGGGGACAGTATTTTCATACCATCTTTTCC
>CAYJDL010000027.1:2109-7777 GCA_964368885.1 uncultured Desulfovibrionaceae bacterium
TGTTAGGTGGTTTTTTTGTGCTTGGTGTATCTGCTTGGCACTTATTGCGTAAAAACCAGATAGTATTTTTCAGCAAAGCGTTTCGCATGGCAGCTCCATTTACCTTAATTATGGCTCTTTTGGTCGGAGTCACAGGACACCATCAAGGGCAAGTAGTGGCAAAATATCAACCTGCCAAACTTGCAGCCATGGAAGCATTGTGGGAAACAGGTCCAAAAGCACCTATGCATCTTTTAGCTTGGCCAAATGCAGAAGCTGAAAAGAATGATGTTCAAGCTTTAAGCATTCCCGGTATGGTTTCTTGGATGTCTTATGGTGATAGTAATGCCGAAGTTAAGGGTTTAAGTGCTTTTCCAAAAGAAGACAGACCGCCCTTGCTCATAACCTTCCTTTCCTTTAGAACCATGGTAGCCCTTGGAACTATTTTCATTTTAGTAGCTTTAATAGCCTTTTGGCAGCGTAAACGACATGAAAATATGAGTCCTTTATTAATGCGTTGCCTAGTTTGGTTAATTCCTTTGCCCTACATTGCCATTATGCTTGGCTGGGCTGTGGCAGAAGTTGGTCGACAACCGTGGATAGTTTATGGACTTATGCGTACTGCTGATGCAGTATCACCTGTACCCGGTTCTAACGTAGCCATATCCTTAGTAGCATTTATTGTTGTTTACTCCATGCTTGGTCTCATTGATATTTATTTATTGCGTAAATATGCCTGCAAAGGTCCAAAGATTTAAGGAGGATATATGTTAGAAACCACATGGTTCGTGCTTTGGGGCCTTTTATGGGCTGTTTACTTTATCTTGGATGGTTTTGACCTAGGACTTGGAACCCTTTTGCCATTTTTAGCAAAGGATGAATATGAAACAAGGGTAGTTTTTAATGCTGCCGGACCTTTTTGGGATGGTAATGAAGTATGGCTTATCACTGCCGGAGGCGTAACCTTTGCTGCATTTCCAAAAGCCTATGCGGTAATGTTTAGTGCGCTTTACGCACCTTTATTAATTATCCTTTTTGCCTTGATTTTCCGTGCTGTATCCTTTGAATTTCGTAATAAAGAAGATCATCCTTTATGGTCGGCCTTTTGGGATAAAGTGCATTTTATTTCCAATATTATCCCTGCCATACTTTTTGGCGTAGCCTTTGCTAATCTCTTTATGGGTATTCCCATAGATGGAAATGGCGTGTATCATGGTAATTTATTAAAACTTTTAAATCCATATGGCGTTGCCGGCGGAGTATTTTTCCTTGTTATGTTCTGCCTTCATGGTTCTATTTGGTTAGCCTTTAAGTCCGAAAAACAATTGCAAAACAGAGCCATATCAGCCGCCCTTATCCTTTGGCCTATTATGCTTGTATTATTAGTGGTTTTCCTTGGTTTAAGTGCCATGTATACAAAGCTATTTAATAATTATTTGGACATGCCTTTATTATTTGCTGTGCCGCTAATAGCTCTTATTGGTCTTCTTGGTGTTCGTAAGATGCTTGGAGCTGGTAAGTTATTTATGGCTTGGGTTTGTAGCGGAATTTATATTCTTGGTGTGACTTTCTTTGGCGTGCTTGGCATGTTCCCCGGAATTATTATTTCTAATATGGACCCTGCCTTTACTGTTACGGCTTTTAATTCTGCATCTAGCCCTTTAACCTTAAAAATTATGCTTGGTGTTACACTTGCTTGTATACCCATGGTGCTTGCTTATCAAGCTTGGATGTATAAAACCTTTTCCGGTAAAGTTACCGCTGAAGATCTTGATGATGACCATGCGTATTAAGTAATGGTTCTGCATAATTGTTAAAATAGACTAAGAGCTTATCCGTAAATAACGTTTCGTGGGCAATTATTTACGGATAAGCTCTAAATCATTCTTTTTTCAAAAAATGTTTTCCCTTTCCATTAACACTTCTACTAAGCAGAAGAGCATACTTCATAAACATGTAAAAAGTAAGTATTATTCTTATAATTTAATTATATACAAGAAATTTATTTAACGAAAATTTATGAAGATATGCTTAGGGAGATCACATATGCCTGATAAAGTTACATCTTCACATTCTGGCATAGTATCAGAACTGGTTGGTACTCAATCGCTGGTTGAAAGCCATATTGAATCAACTGCACCAACCGCATCAACTGCATCAACCGCATCAGCTGTGCCAATTAAGGCAATGCAACCACACGAACTGAGTGCGGAAATTCTTGCTCAACAAGCCAAACCAACGCAAATAAAAGTTGAAGAGCATGTAAATCATGGGACTGAAAGTCTAGCTGCTACCGTAACTCATTTGGACTCTACCACAACCTTGGTAAAAAATACATTGCAAGCTTTATCAGAAGCTCTAAAGCACACATATCTTGCTGATACTATGGCTATGACTTTAAGTGTACAGCTTAGGGAATGCATAAATGGTGAAGATGCAGAGGCAAGAAATGCAAGTCTTAAACAATTAAAACACAATCTTAAGGCAGCACAAGAGGCTGGTGCTGATGAAAGCATACTGCAAGCAACTTTAGAATTAGGGGAAAAATTTTGCAAGCAAAGCCTTTCCCCAAAAGATGCCGAGCAAATATATGATGATATTAATGAGTACGTCTTATCATTTTTAGATTCCAACAGAATTGAAAATGTTGTCAGTAGGCTATGCACAAAGCTTGGCAGCGATGATGATGCTAAATCTTTTTCAAAAGAAATATCAGAACTTATCCTTTTATTCAAATTATATACCCCTGCTCTATATATTATGGAACATAAAATTTCAGGTGCAGACTTACGTGAACTTTTACTCTCTATGCGCACTGCTCAAGAAAGTAATGGAGAAGAGGAAATACTTGATTTTATGGCAAAACTAGATGTAATCTTCATGCCACATCAAAAACTGAGAAATAAATTACTAAGCGTAAAAAAAGATTTTTACCAAAATTTACAGAAGGAAACTTTGCCAATAGAGGGGCACACAGATTTAAATGAGCAAATAAAGAATTTACATAAATTACGAGTAAATTGTTGCCTTGTCACTCAATTTCTTCCAAAAACTCATGAATATCGTCAAGACCTATTGGGCTTAAGCCATGAAAACTTACAGGAAATTATAAACAATCGCTCTTTGCGAATATATAAAAATATCCCTGATTTATTGCTGTTCAATACATATGTTCAACTGGTGGAATTTGCAAATCTTGATATGTCCGCTGCGCTTGATGCCCTTCCACAAGATTGGCTTTTTACCATCGAGGAAATGAACAATGCCCTTCAGCGTGGAATAACAGACCGTAAACAAATTAAAACGGCAGCTAATATTCTTCATTCACAAGCTTTGGGGCGAGTAGCCAAGGACACCTTGGCACGAAACCTTGCCAAGTATCGTTCTGATGCAGGTGCACAGCATTCAGAAAAACATCTGCGCATACTTGCAAAAAGATTTCTTGGCGTAAAAAATGCCGATGAAATGTCCGTAAATGATATAATAAGTACTTTTTATAATCAATCGGGGGCAAGGTATGCTGGTCCTAGCGGTCTTCATTCAGCTATGCAAGCCATACGAGCCACCCAAGATGGGCGTACTGTTGAGCTAGAGAAAGTTTTTGCCGCCATGACTGCAGCACAAAAACCTATTTCAATTACAAGATTTGGGGATGTAGCACCAGAAAAAACTCGTGGTGAAACTCAAGCTATAACAACACTTTATGTACAAAGATTGCTTACTCGCTCTGTAACAGAATTATCACTTGCAGACTTAGCATCGCTTGGCGCAAGTGCAAGTCGTGAACAATTTTCGACAGATCAAGGCATAATAGACTTTGTGGAAAACACATGGGCAGTATCTGCCATGGCCAATAACTCTGATTGGGTAACGGGCATTTTGCTTGCTTCATATGAAAAAGCTTTGGAAAACACCGGAGGAACAAACAGTTTAACATATACAGAGCTTCAAGAAGTTACCTTAGAGAATATAAAGGTTCAACAAAACAGAAGCCCTATAGAAATAGCTGAGCTTTTGAAGAATTTAAATGTAGTCAAACAAGATTTGAAAATAGTTCTCAAAGAAGGGCGCACACGCAGAGCATTGCATGCCAAGAGCGATGCAGCCGGTCAAATATTAAAAGACTTATATAAGCAGTTTATTGCCTGCACTGCCCCCATTATTGTGAATGCAACAAGCAAAGAGCGTATGCTTGCCTTTGATAAAGGAGTAATTAGCGCAGGAGCAATTAGCTTAGAAGGAGATGAACGCATAAGCACGCATAGTCACAGTGCCGAAGCATTGCGTCAGGCAATTTTAGCCATACTTACCGGAAGCTCCATAACTATGCAAACAGATAAGGAAGGAGATTGGCAAAAATATATATGTCCCGTTGATGCCGCACATGCCGCACTTATGTTTTGCCATGATAGCGAAACGGATTCTGCTGAACGAATGGGGGATATGTTTAAAAGAGCTTTAAGCACGCCAAGTACTGATGACATGGAGTCTATACGTGATGATTTTGCTAGCATAACAGGTAGTATTGACAGACAAAAAACAGAAATGTCCGAAATAGTAAAAACAGTTATGAAACCGCTTTTGCTCAGTGACACATTTAACAGAAAAGTCTTACCCCTTGCACTTTTAAAAGCTCAATATATTTGTAATGTAGGCACTTTGGAAGAGTTATACAAAGTAGACGTCATGGAAAGACAAATGGCACTTACCCAAGCTTTTCAAGATTTTACCGACCATCTTCCCGATGCTACATTGCTTGCAGAGTGCATAGACTATTTGCATGATGCTATTCATCCCTTAATTGTGTCAACTGTAAGCTTTTATTCAGACTCTTTGTACTCTTTCATTTCCGTAGCAATGCAGTATTTGCACCGTATTTCAAGCAATAGGCAGAAATATTTACATGCAGAAAGAGAAGCCATTAGAAATGATGCCGCAAAAATAGTGGAAGAATTGCCTAATGATACCGGTATGTTTCTTTCACATCAGGCTACAGCCAGTATTCCCATTGCAGTTGTAGGTGCCATGAGCCTTGGTGTTGACGGTGGAAAAGAAGATGGGCTTGCACTGTGGCGTGATGCTTCAGGGCAGATACATGTAAGCATGAGCGAAAAAGTTCTGGCAAAAATTAGTATTTCAGCTGGCAAGCAGTTTAAATTTTTAAAGTTAGCCGGCACTACCGCCGTTGAAGGTTCGGGTGGGCGCACCCTTACCATGGATTTTCCAAACGACGAAAATTGCGTAGAATTTCTTACAAAATTCTTGGCAAATGAAAAATTTGAGCGTCCACTGGATTTATGCGCAAACGCACAAATTGGGAGTTCATATGAACTTAAGTCAACATTAAGCGGCGTAGCTTCCGTCGGGCAAGAATTTAGCGTCACCGAACCATCTCTTGGTCCTGATTTATCCTCGTCAATTATATCTCCCCCCGACATAGCTGCAAGAGGCATACGCAAAGATTTTGAAGAGGCTAAAGTTGCTGACACTATCACAGTAGGGGTTTTTGCTGCAAAGACAGGCTTTGAAGTTTCAAGCGATATAGTACGACATGTCATTGAAAACGGTGAAAAAAGAATAGTACGCACTGAGTTCTCTTTGGCAGCTAAAGCTTCAGGAAGTGTCTCTCTTACAGCCAGCCCAATAATGGAAATGGATCTGGGTGTAGAGCCACTTGCAAGTGCCAAAG
>CAYJDL010000027.1:7787-11214 GCA_964368885.1 uncultured Desulfovibrionaceae bacterium
GACATATAATTCCAACAGCATTCGAGCCAGCGGTTCTGAAGGTCTTTCCAAGAAACAGCAAATATCTGAAGTTAGAAGCCTTAATGGTGAATCATTATTAGGGGCATATTGCAAACTTTCAAGGCAATTTGATGAAAAGACAGGCGTATGGGAGGTTCGCAAATATTGCGCTGACGTGGGACTAAAAGATGAAAAAGTCATTGGTGAAATATTGGAAGCTGTAAAAAACTTAAAAGGCAAAAGTTTTGTGCTTGATGTGGAAAACAAAATGGTACCGCAAGCCTTAGCTATTTGTATGGATAACACCAAAGCAATACAACATCTTTCTCTTCAAGACCCAGCTAATTATAGTTTTAAAAGAGCATTTTTGCGCACTGTATCAGGTGTAGCAGAAGACAGCACTGGTATTGGAATTTTCACTGTAAAAACCAGTAGAAAAAAAGAAAGTACGCGTGCTTTTTCCGCTTAAAAAAAATTATAAAGAGGTTAATATGACTACATATGAAACTGTGCAAAATTGGTTGCAACAAAAACTTGCTTATAAACTGCCTGCACTTGATAAAAAAGGCTTAAGTCGTTGCGTTATAAATGAGAAAATAATTTTACATATACTTGCAGACCCAACTCCAAGTTTGCAAAATGCAGACTCATTATTTTTATATGTGCCCTTGATAGATACCGCCTTAATCAATAATGATAATGCACAAAGCTTGCTCTACTTTGTTGGTGAGCAAAATATGATGGGCGTTTTGCCTGCCGGCTTTCGCTTGGCATTAAATAAAGACACAAACTTCTTTTGGCTTGTGGGGCGTTTTTCCACAAATCATATGACATTTTCAGAGTTTGAAACGTGCATCAAAGATTGTATTACCTTTGGTGAAACTATTTATGTAAAGCTTAGAAATATCATATATAAAACAGAAGCTACAACAACACAAAATGACGATACAAATATGACTAAACATGCTATTTGGGGATAGTGGCAAACAGGGCAAACGCATCTTATTTTTTGTCAAAGTGTTCTTTAAAGCCTCCCTCTGGAGGGGGGTGGCACGAAGTGCCGGGGGGAGGTTATGCTTATTTTGCAATAAGGAATTACTAAAACTTTCAGAGGATTAAAAGAAAAATGAAAATTAAATAATTTCATCATAAACCACTAAATTTATCATAATAACACACTTTTCAAAATTTAACAGAACTTTCACTTTAGATGCGTATGCCCTGTAGTGGCAAAAATTTTCTCTTTACATACTGTACTTGCTAAGGTTAAAAAAAGCGTAAGTATTTTGAAATGGAAAATAGCCTTTAGCATGAAGTTTGTTTAGTAATTTTAGAAAAAAAGCCTAGTACTATAAAGAGGAAAAATGTATGTCAAATTTAGATTCACAATTACAAACCTTGCGTAAGACTTTAGACGAACAAAAAGAACACATTAACGCTCTTGAAAAAGAGATGGACGAACTTGGAATAGTTCCTATTGAGGTCTCCTTAGATAATTTGTCACAATCCGAACGTGAACAATATCTTGCTTTTGAATGCGAATTAAATGAGATTACCAATATGCTTCAAGGCGAAAATATTGCCACGAACAAAGCAACTTTTTCTGTAAGTAGCCAATTTGTATAATACAAAAATATATATCAAACCCCTAAATTTTATAGAGGAGCTTTTATGGAACAGCAAAGTAAAAATATGGAAGGATTGTCAGAAGAAGCTACCAAGAAATTAGATACTATTGTGTCATCTATTCTTAAGGGTGATATTAGTATGCAACAAGCTATGGGGGTAACAGAAGAACAAATTGAAGCCATGTATGCAGTTGCATACAATTTATTTGTCAATGAAAAATACACTGAAGCCTTGGATGCTTTTGTATTTGCCTCCTTTATTGCCCCTCATAACTACAAAGTAATGCTTGGTATGGCTTCTTGCGCTCAAGTGCTTGAAAATTACGCCGAAGCCCTCATTCTCTTTACTTATTGCTGCGCCCTTGAGCCTAATAATCCCGCACCATTATTACATGCAGCCGAATGCTATATGGCTATAAATGATAAAGATGCTGCCAAATATTCCTTGGAATTGGCTTTGCAATGCTCTGATGATAATGCCACAAGTAATGCTGTGAAAGCCAGAGCTGAGATTATATTAGCAAATATAGGAGAATAACTATGGTTGAAGGCGTATCTGGTATAAGTACCACAAAAGTTACACCTACGTCTGAGGCTGTAAGCACAAGTGAAAGTGCTAAAAGTGGACAAGCTGCCGACTTAGCAGGAGTTGCCGCTTTGCAAACTTCCGGCTCTTCAACTTATGCTCTCACCATGCAAGCTCCAAATATAGATGCATCTTCCATGATGCTTGCCCTGTCTGCATTGCAAAAAATGACCATTGATAGCACATATGCAAATGTTAGCTCCGCTATAGAAAGTCAGCGAGTAGATATTTTGGCCTTTAATGAAAAGCGTGCAAAAGAAATGAAAGCTTACTTTGAAAACATGGAAAAAGCTTCACGCCCAAAAAAAGCAGGGTTTTTTGGAATAATAATTAAATTTTTTAAAACTTTATTTAAGTCAATAGCTCACCCGTCTGAAGCAAAAGAACTTTGGAGCGATTTTGGCAAATTGCTTAAGAATAGTATTGGTAATATAATCAAAGACTTATTAACGCTTGTTATTGCGGCAGCAGCTATTGCTTTAACAGGTGGTGGGGCTGCATTTGTTTTTGTTGCTAGCATTGGTTTTATATGCAGCGTTGGGAGCATGATAGCGTCTGACCCAGCCATCATAGATTTAGCCATGGAAGGTAAAACACCGGAAGAGCAAGCAAAAATAAGCAAAATTTTTATGGGTTTTTCTATTGCTTTTATGGTTGTAAGTGCAATTTGCAGTATAACATGTGCTGTTGGTGCATATAGAGCAGGAAGTGAAGCAATGAGCGCTGCTCAGAAAACGATTGACATGGTTAACAGAGGAATAAGCGCAACTAAAGCCATCGTTCTTGATGGAGTTGGTGGCGCAGTTCAATCTGTAGATAGCTATTATGCTGATAGAGCAAAAGTTGCTGCCATGTTAAACACAGCTAATTCCGAGCAAGGGCAGGCTGAAATTGCCGAAGCGGAAAAGTTGATTGATGATAAAATTAAAACGCTCAGTGATTTACTGGCTATTGAACAAAAAATCATTGAAAGCACTGCCAGCTTACTTAGCAATATCGCCTCCGGCAATAAAGCTGCTGCAATCGTATAAAAGGATAAAATATATGACAATTACTTCAGTACAAATCACAAATGTAGTGCAACAATTGCAAAACAAGCCTGAGCTTACCAAGGCAGAACAAGAATTATTGCAAACCCTAAAAAGTATAGAAAGTAATAAAAACCTTACCCTTTCAGATACGCAACAAATTCTTTTTAATGACTATGCCAATA
>CAYJDL010000027.1:11224-16653 GCA_964368885.1 uncultured Desulfovibrionaceae bacterium
CAAATTCTTTTTTTATGCCAACACCTCAAAGTAATGTAGATTTTGACGGTGCTATCAGCACATTAACCGATGTGGAAGCTCTTATGATACTTGTTGCATCCTTAAGCCGCACCATACGAGAAGCTAAATATCAAGAAGGGGTAAGAGATATACAGGCTAAAATAGCTGACCTTAAGGCTTCAGCAGCAGAGAAAAAAACAGGTGCCGAAAAACAAGCTCATGCTGCCATTGCTGCTTTAAGTGTGGGATTACTTGCTGCATTAGGTTCTATGGCTGGTGGTGTAGTGTCCATTCGTAGCTTTGACGGTATAAACGGAGCTAATGCTTTAACCGGCGAAGCATTGGAAAAATTTCTTAAGAGAACGGACCTTGTGGTTGGGCTTACCAAGTCGACCACGGACTTGGTTGCAAGTGGTTCAACCTTTGCTTCTGCACAAGGACAAGCAGATGCTCAAAAAGCCAATGCCATAGCCGATGAATTTCAGGCAGAAGCTGCAAGCTATGAACAGCAGGCTAAGCAACAAGAAGATATAGAAAAAACAGCCAAAGACCTTGCACAAAAAATGCTTGAATTGATGCAAAGCCTTGCTGATGCCAAACAAAAAGCCGCAGACGCCGCTGCCAGAGCATAATATGGGACATAATAAGGGGTAAAAACAATGAGTATACATTCAGTTTCTTCAAGTGGTGGTACTTTTACAATACAAAATAATGATGGAAGTACGCAAAAACTTTCTTTTGGTGACCTTATCATGAGTATGGGCATGATGCAGCTAAAACTTCAAGATAGTTATTTTGAAGAGCAGTACAAAAAAACTTCAGAAATGGCTCAAGAAATGCAAGACATGAACTCTTTGATGGCTTTATTAACAAAATATAAAGGCTATTTTGATAAAGACGGCAAGCCTACTTCTCACAAGCTTAAAGGGCATGAAGATCTTGTGGAATTTACCACGGAGGATTTGGAAACTTGGAAAAAATACAGAACAGAATTTGTGGACACAGGCAAGGTGAGCGATCCTTTAAGTGATCCCAAGAATGAAAATAGTGGCATGAATACCAATGGTAATTTCAATTACCAAGAGCTGACCACTGTTATAACCAGTGCTGAGGCATATCAGAAAAATCTTAGCAGCATGAATGAACAACAAATGATGGTCACAAACCAAGCCGCAAGCCGCCGTTCCAACGTATTGCAACAAATGCAAACATTGTTAACTTCTGAAAAAGAAGGACGTGCCGCAGCCGTAAGATAAATACGCTAAAAGCTGAGGCAGTTAATATGCATGTTCTTTTAAAAATACTTACCGGACCACATATGGGGGCTGAAAGCCAATTGGATCAAGGTGAATGGACCATTGGCAGTGATTTGGATTGTGACATCATTCTTATTGATGCTGGTACAATGCCAAAACACGCCCTCTTGCGTGTTGGCGAAAACACAGTATTTCTTCTTCCACAAGAAGGAGATATATTTTTTAATAATGAGTTGCTATCAACAGAAGGGGTAAAGTTGGCAGACTTTACCGCCTTTTCCATTGGCGGAACCTATATGTGTATTGGGCCGGCAGATAGGGCATGGCAAAGCCATGAAGTTCCTACTTTGGCTTTTTTAGGTGAACAAGTCCAAAAAAGTCTTGTTACATCAAAAAATATTGTTGAAGAGCAAGAACAAAAGGACAAAGACCATACTGATAAAGACCATACAAAAGACAAACTTTCACCATCACCCCACAATCATATACAAAATACTCATGAGAAAAAAAAGACATTTTGGCGTATAGTTACTCTTGTGGCTTTGCTTTGTGTGCTTACAGTATTAACCATTGGAATACGCCAATATTTTTTTGAAAATAGTGCAACAGTCATTCAAAATATTTTAAAGGAATACCCAAATATACGCTTGGTTAATATAAAAACTCAAGAAACTCTACAAGGTTTTGTGAATAATAACAAAGACATGAAAGAAATATCCGAACTCGTGCAAGATTTCGAGCAACCCATACATTTGGATATTTTTACTGTGGAAGAAGTTAAAAAGCAATTAGAAAGTATTATTTCCAAATCCAATGCCCTATGGACAATACGTGAAGTTAAGCACTCTTTGCATATAAGCGGATATGTTCAATCGCAAGATACAGCTATTGCTCTTATAAATCCTATACAAAAAAAAATGGAGCAAATAAAAACAAAGTTGAATTTTATAACGTGGGACACTTTGAAGAAGAATTTAGAGCAAACAATAAGCTCCGATGCATTTAAAAAGGAAATACACTTTTATCCACATGCTTTGCAAGTTGGTTATGCAACTGTTGCCTTAAAAAAGGAAGAAGAAGCAATGCTCTCTCAAATTTTTGAGGAGGTTGAAGATGCTTTTGGTATAATGTCACCATTTGTACATATGTCCGATATAGAAAATCCACCAAGTTCGTCCACTGTCCAAAATACATTGGATATTTGTGATACCTTAACTTGGACAAAGCAAGAGGATAACCTTGCTTTGCAATTTGGAAATAAAACCTACCTTCACGGTCATCGCTTGCCTTCGGGATGGCTTATTCAAGAGTTGAACGAAAAATATGTCGTACTAACACTTGAAAAGCAAATGCGAGTGTGTAATGCACAAATAAAAGAAAGCACTAATTAAAGCAACTGTTTGGATGCGAAGCAAATGCCACGTATTTAAATTTTGATATGTGGCTATTGCCTTAGCTCAGCACGGAAATCTAATTTAAGAAAGTTCTGGTTTTAAACGTAAATTTTTATATGGATGCGTTGCTGTCGATTTGCGTAAGACTCGTCTAACGCAAACGGCTTCGCCGCCCTTTGGGTCGCTGCCACGAAAAAACGCTTTCAATTTCGTTGTTTAAAAAAATCGGAGCGTTTTTTCTCGCAATGACTCTGCGTCCCACCGTAAGTCACTGCGAGGAAATGCCGCACTACTATCTAATTAAAAAAAAAGATAATGTGCGGCATGACGTGGCAGTCCATGCCTTTAAAAGTAGCATTAAACAATGAATAATTCTACATCTAAAGATAGACCTGCTGACTAAAGGCAATAGCCACATTTTGATAAAAAATATCCTCACTTTTGTCCATTTGAAATTATAGACACATTACCTTATGTTCCCTTGAATGTGTGTTCAAAGCTTGTTCAAAGCTTGCTCAAATTGTATCCAAAAGAAAAAGGACTTACTGATATTTAGTAAGCCCTTGAAATATTTGGTGGGTCGTGCGGGGTTCGAACCTGCGACTCTCTGCTTAAAAGGCAGATACTCTACCTGCTGAGTTAACGACCCATGAAAAACTTTTTTATGTTTTATTCAAAACAATTTCTTAAAATGCTGCATGCGATGTTTTTTAGATATAATCGACAATTTCAAAGTTGTCAACTTATTTTTTTCTTTCTCAGTATTTTTTTTCTCAGTAATTTTTTTTAGAAGTTCTTCTTACTGCTGAGAAAGCATCACAACCAACACTCAGAACTTATATATGGCTTTATTTTTTTTTGCAAGCAAAAAATTAGAAAATTTTAATTTTTTTTTAAACTCTGGTAATACTCTTAAAATTAAGGGTTTTTTATATCACTCAAATCAATGTAAAACTGTTTTAAAAATATTTTTAAGGAAATTTGTTTTTATTTGATGACACTGTCTAATAGTTTGAGAAAAATTTAATTTGAAAATAATGGGATGTATTTCACGTCATTCCGATTTTAAAAGTCAAGTAGTATAATGTAGTTTTAAAGACATGGATTGCACGAAAAAACGCTTTTCATTTCACCATTTAACGCAAATCTTGGAGCGTTTTTTCTCACAATGACCCTTCGTGTTACCGTAAGTCACTGCGAGGAGAGTCGAACCATTTTTTTGTTAAACATTTGATTTTGCTCGACTCGACGTGGCAGTCCATGTCTTTAAAAACTTCATTCATGAGTGAATACTCTAACAATCGGAATCACGTAGGATATATTTAAAAAAGCATTGATTAAATCACCACCTTGTAAAATCTTAAATAAATTTTTCAAAAAACTTGACAATGTTTACCATCTCATTTATCTTCGCAACGCTTTATGGGAATAAAGACATAAGAACGTTTGTAATGTTTAGTTGTGTTGGTCTTTTTTCCCCATCCTGATGCAAAACATTTGTTTACAACGGGGTGGCCTATTTAGGCCCCCTTTTTTTTATGAAAAAAATATATGGTAAAACCTGCACTTATTGAAATATTACACGATCTTGCAAGACCAATAGTTCACTCTAAAGGACTTGAAATTTGGGGTATTGATCTTATCCAAGGTTCACGCCCAATTGTAAGAGTTTATGTTGATCTTGCCCTTAGTTCCTTAAATGGAATGGATAATAAATCTTTAGATTTAAATGAAAATAACCTAACCCACGCCAGTGCTGATACAAGTTTAGAAATGCAAAATATTTCTGCTACAATAAGTCAATGTGCAGAAATTTCTCGCAGACTAGGTCTTAGTATGGAAGTAGAAGAAATTTTCTCTTCGGCATATGTGCTTGAAGTTTCAACCCCAGGATTTTCACGCATCTTCTTTCGCTTAGAGCAAATGCAAGCTTATATGGGAGACACCATAGAAGTAAGTCTTAATGACTTTTTACCGCAAAGTCCGGAATCATTGCAGGGGCGTAAAAAATTTAAAGGGATTTTAGAGTCTGTAAACGTAGATGAAAATATTTTTAATCTAACCATTGAAGATAAAAAATCTACTCAGATAGTTACCTTGCCTTGGGATTTTGTTCGTAAAGCATCACGTGTACATATTTTTGTTACACCTGAAAAACCAGGAAAAAAAGCTAAATAGTGTCTATATTAAAACAGATAAATCGTCATTGCAGATTTACCCCTCTTGGGAATAAATCGGAGGCAGCATGAACCCTATTGAACTTAAAAAAGCTCTAGACCAAATCAGCAAAGACAAGGGGCTTGATAAAGCAATGCTTATTGAAACCCTTGAAGATGCAGTTAGAGCTTCTATGGCTCGCCGTTTTGGTGAGGATGCTAGTATTGAAGTAAATTATAATGACGCAACAGGCGATATTGAAGTTTATCAATTTAAAATTGTAGTAGCTGACGGCGATCTTGCCAATGAAGATGTGGAAATCGAGCTAGAAGAAGCTAGAGAGCATGATCCTTCTATACAATTAGATGATGAAATGGGTTTTCGTGTTAAAATGCAAGACCTTGGGCGCATTGCCGCTCAGTCGGCAAAGCAAGTCATTATTCAACGTATGCGTGATGCTGAACAAGGCATTATCTATGATGAATATAAGGATCGCTTAGGCGAAATTGTTTCAGGCATAGTTCAGCGTCGTGATAAAAGTGGTTGGATTATTAATCTTGGGCGTACTGAGGCTATTTTGCCTAAGGATGAACAAATTCCCCGAGAGCATTTCAAGCGTGGG
>CAYJDL010000027.1:16663-17104 GCA_964368885.1 uncultured Desulfovibrionaceae bacterium
TCATCGTGATTATATGGCTGCTTTATTCCGTCGGGAAGTTCCTGAAGTTGACGATAATACAGTACAAATTATGGGCGTATCTCGTGACCCTGGCTCACGTGCCAAGGTAGCGGTTCTTTCACGTGAACGTGATGTTGACCCTGTAGGCGCATGTGTTGGCGTTAGAGGATCACGAATTCAAAATATTGTCCAAGAATTGCGCAATGAGCGCATTGATATTGTAGTTTGGAGTGCAGATATTGCAACTTATGCACGCAATGCTTTAGCACCGGCTTTAGTTTCTCGCATTATTGTTGATGATGAACATAATTTGCTTGAAATCATTGTCCCTGATGATCAATTAACAAATGCCATTGGCCGCAAAGGGCAAAATGTTAAACTTGCCGCCAAGCTGCTTGGTTGGAAAATAGATATTTTTACAGAAACACGCTATAATGAAGC
>CAYJDL010000028.1:0-6302 GCA_964368885.1 uncultured Desulfovibrionaceae bacterium
CCGTCCGGCGCTGGATTCTAAGTCCAGTGCGTCTACCAATTCCGCCATTCTCGCAAGCCATATACTGCGCTTAGCGCATATGCGCTGAACACATTTATGCTTTTACAAGTCATTTCTAATTTTGTCAATAAAAATTTTGCAAAAATTAAAATTTTTTTCAATCAACCTTTACTTAAAATCCCCACTCCATCTTCATTCCAAGACCAAGCTCGGAATTTGAAGGGTTGTGACTACCTTGATAAGTATCAGCGCCCTTTAATGGTACATAAAGCTCGGGTCCCATTTTAAGCTTGAAATCTTCATCATCAACCATTTTTCCATAGGCACCAATAACGTCATGAGTTTGTTTTTTTAAATCTTCGTCAAATTTAGATTCGTCTGATGAAGCATTGTCCCATTTATTGCCAACAGTCTTAGTTTCGCCAGATATAGCTACATCTTTTGCAACTAATTCAGTAAGTTCTTTTTTAGTTTCTACTGGTGAATCTATTTTGTGTGGACCTAAGGAATTCTTAGAATTTAAGCTATTTTTTGCCTTACTTTTAGGCATTAATGAATATCCGGAACTACTTTCATGCCAAAAGGCATCGTCATTAGCACTTGGCGCATCAAAAGCCCCCCATGCTGTTTTTTGATTGTTCGAGGATACGTAAGTATCATCAACTGCATAAGAATTTTCTACATTTAAAAACAATTTTCCAAAAAAAATCAACCAAAAGCATGACACAAGCATTATGGCATTAAACATTTTAGATTTTTTTTTCATCTGCATAACCTAAATCCTTTACCCTATAAAAACATGAGTAAACTTTAAAACATATTTACCAAAACCACATATCACTTTGCTTTTACCAAAACCTAATCGTAAAATTAAATTTCACGATATATCGCTTGACCTTGTTCATAATAATCATTCCCAAGACAATCAATAACCACAATAGCCGGAAAATCTTCAACCTCCATTGCAGCTATAGCTTCTGGCCCAAGTTCTTCATAAGCCAACACAGTATATTTTTTGATACTTTTTGCAATAAGAGCGCCTGCTCCACCCACAGCTGCCATATAAGGCACCCCATGCTTTTTCATGCTTTCTATGACCTGTGGTTTGCGATAGCCCTTACCAATCATGCCCTTAACGCCTTGTTCTAAAATTTGTGGCGTGTAGGCATCCATTCTCCCAGATGTTGTAGGTCCAGCTGAACCAATTGCCTGCAAAGGACGTGCCGGAGATGGACCAACATAATATATAACGGCATTCTTTAAATCAACAGGGAGCTTGGCTTGAGCGTTAAGTGTTTCAATCATTTTTTTGTGGGCAGCATCCCTTGCAGCTATGATAACACCGCTAATTAAAACACGATCACCGGCACGCAATGAAGATGCTGTTTGGGCATCAAATGGAGCGTTAATGCGTTTTACTTCCGTTGACATACATCCTCCTAAGTATCTGATTAATAAATCTTTTATATATTATATAATTTACAAAAAACAATAAATCAGCGTTTTCTTAAGTATATAACCTTAAAGAGTTATGCTTGCATGCCTTGCAGCATTACAATTAATATTCACAGCAACAGGCAAGGATGCAATATGAGTTGGATACCATTCAACATGCACGGCAAGAGCTGTTGTTTTACCGCCAAGACCTTGTGGTCCAATACCAGTTTTATTTACCATTTCCAATAGTTCTCTTTCTAAATTAGCATATCGTGAATCAGGATTCTTTGTATGTATATCCCTTATGGCGGCACGCTTAGCACAAATAGCAGCCATTTCCATATTTCCACCAATACCAACTCCAACAACCATGGGTGGACATGAATTTGGGCCGGCAAGTTTAACCGCATCTAATACTACTTGACGCACGCCTTCAATTCCATCAGCCGGAACTAACATTTTAAGAATACTTTTATTTTCAGATCCTGCACCCTTAGGGGCAAAAAGAATATTGATTTTATCTCCACTGACAATACGAGTATGGATAATAGCCGGACTATTATCCAGAGTATTTTTACGCTCAAATAAAGGTTCAGCAACGCAAGATTTACGCAAATATCCATCAACGTACCCTTGACGCACGCCTTCATTAATTGCGTCCTCCAAGTTTCCATCAGTAATACGTACATCTTGACCTACATCAATAAAAATAACAGCTAATCCGGTATCTTGACAAATGGGAATATTTTGCTCTGCGGCAATATCTGCATTAAGGATTAATTGCTCCAAAATGCTTTGCCCAATGGGAGAAGGTTCTGTACCTTTAACAGTTTGAAAAGCAGTGTAAACATCAGCAGGCAAAATGCAACAGGCTTTGATAGCCAAATCTGCCACTGCCTTAGTAATGGCTTGAGCCTTTATTTCACGCATAAAACAGACTCCTTTGTCGTACTTCAAAATTTTGACATAGAAAAACGTCACTTTACTCGAAAAGACTTTCAGTATTTAATCAATTACGAGGAACTTGCGACGAAGCAATACACGATTCTTCAACTTTGATACACTGTAAATTTGATACATTGTAAAAATGAAAAGCCCGGAAAACTTATTTCACGGGCCTTCAAAACATTAAAAAAAATATACGAAAATGAAAAAGCTTTAAAGCTTCTACAAAATTTTAGCCATTTATTTTTGCAAAAAAACAAAGGAGCACTAACTTGCTTTCATTGCAACTAATTACATAGGTTCCTTTTGCAAAAACAATAGCACTTCTACTCTACTCAGCATTTAGTTCCATACGAAATTTGCGTGAAAGGCGAAAAACAACAACCTTACGAGGTGCTAAAGTAATAGTTTCGTCTGTTTGAGGATTGCGCCCCTTTCGGGCATTTTTATCATAAGCCTCAAATTTTCCAAAGCCACTTACCAACAAAGAACCATCTTTTTTAATGGAACGTTTCATTATTTCAAGCAGTTTTTCAACAATCATTTTTACATCTGCTCGATTCCTATGACTTTTTTCATAAATAGCTTCTACAATTTCAGCCTTAGTCAATGTCTTCCCCATACTATCCTCCAAATAAAGTATACCTATGAACCATACCCTATTGAAAATTTTTTATACTTTCAATAGCAATATTTCGTCAATTTCAAAGCCTTCCCATGCCCTCATTCAATGCCATCGTTTTTTATTTACACCCCAAATATCAAACTAGGCTTAAAAGTTCGAAACAAACGCAAATAAAACATTACATTTATGCAAGTTTTAACTTGCATATTATCGTTTTATATAGCATATACTTGCATCTAATGCTTGTAGCTAAAGACAACAAGCGAACTCTATGAGCTTTATACTCTGCATCCCCCTTGTATGCAAGGTTTTTTTTAGTATACGCGCTTTTTTTTTAAATTAATTAACACCTTGCCTACATGCAAAATAAATCCTTTAATTATAGGTACATATATCTTATGATTTTTAATACTCTAAAGCTAGCTTGGCCTGAAAATAATTTTTTTTCACATAAGATATTGCCAATCTTCATTCCTTTTGCCGGATGTGCACGCAAATGCATTTTTTGTGCCCAAAACTTACAAACCGGACTTGTAGAAAATGACTTTTTGCATAATAACAATATCAAGGCAGTCAATGATGTAAAAGAGACAACAAAAACAACACTTAAATCTGCGTTTAATCAATTGCAATACATGAAAAAGATTGAAAATAAGCAATTAGAAATTGCATTTTATGGAGGAACATTTACAGCATTACCTCAAGATGATTTTCAGCTTTGCTGTCAATTTGTTAAAAAAATGTTTGACGCAAATTATATTTCTAGAGCTCGTTGTTCTACAAGGCCGGACACCATTAACTTAAATCGTTTAAATTTAATGAAAAAAGTCGGCTTTACATGTATTGAGCTTGGAGTGCAAAGTTTTGATTCAAGTGCTTTGCAACTAGTTAAACGTGATTACGATGCCTTTGTTATTCAAAAGGCTTGCAAGCTAATTAAATCTTATGACTTTAGCCTTGGAATACAGCTTATGCCCGGTATGCCCGGTGTTGATGCTCATATTTTCTTAATGGACACTGAGCAAGCTATAGCGATGCAAAGTGATTTTTTACGCTTTTATCCTTGTCAAGTAATAGCTAATACAGAGCTTGCAACTATTTGGCATAATGGAGAGTTTGTGCCTTGGTCCCTTGAACATACCATAGACACTTTATCAACAGCCTGGCTTAAAACTCATTTAGCCAATATACCTGTAATTCGCATGGGTCTTGCTCCCGAACCACTTTTAGATGAACATATTTTAGCAGGCCCAAGGCATGAGGCTCTTGGAAATTTAGTCCAAAGCCAAGCACTGTATCAATATATAAAGCACAATATATCTGACAAAAAAATTATCTCATTAAATTTACCCCACAGCTGCCAAGGGTATTTTTGGGGACATAAAAAAAATCTAAGCAAGGCTTGGGCTAAATTTAATATACAAAAACAAAATGTTACATGGCATGATGAACATTATATAAGCATAATAACAGAATAAATGATTTAATTAGTGCTTCCTTAAATACTTCTTTAATCAACATTGCCTTAAAATACAAATAACACTTTTTATAAAAATTGCAGTGTAAAAGTACTTGCATTTTTTTTAAGCATATGTCTAGAATGCGCCACCTGTGTATAAGTGCTAAAGAAACTGCTTTCGCATTTTCTGTTTCGCTATCTACAAAATAGTATAGTAACGATTTTTAAGATAATGTGCAAGAAAAACTTTTGTAATATGGGTAAATTTACGAGGTAATAGAAATGCAAAAACTTTTCCAAACTGACTTTAGCAAGGATATTTCCGAGCTAGAGGAAGCATGCGGTCAAAAAGTAGCCACTTGTTATCAATGTGGTAATTGTACTGCAGGTTGCCCTGCGTCCTTTGTTTATGACTTACAGCCGCATCAGATTTTACGGCATTTACAATTAGGAAATTTGGATAAAGTCCTAAAATCCAAATCAATTGCAATGTGCCTTTCTTGTTCTACATGTTCCACCCGATGTCCAAATAATATTGACATTGCCGGCATCATGGAACATTTACGCCATTTAGCTCGCCAAAGAAACACTTTTGCTGTTCCAAAGGTAAATGCTTTTTGGCAATCTTTTTTAGATACCGTGCGCTGTTGTGGGCGGACATATGAAATGGGTGTAATGGTTTTATACATGATGCGCTCCGGTCGTCTTTGGACAGATGTAGATCTTGCTCCAACTGCTTTGCGCAAAAGCAAATTACCGTTTAAACCCCATACCATTGATGGCTCCAAAGCTATAGCACGCATTTTACAGCGTTATGAAAAACGTTGTCGTGAGGAGGGCAAAAAAGCATGAAACTTGCTTATTACCCAGGCTGCTCGGCCATAGGAACTTCGGCAGATTACGAAATGTCAACAAGAGCAGTATGTAAGGATTTAGGCCTTGAATTAGTTGACTTAGTGGATTGGAACTGCTGTGGCTCCACCCCAGCACATGCTGTAAGCACAGAGCTTTCCGCCGCTCTTTGTACAAGAAATCTTGACATTGCCGCAAATACCGGAGCTTCAAGCCTGCTTACCGGCTGTCCATCTTGTTTATCTAATTTGCGTCATGCAGCTCATCGCATGCAAAATCAAGATTTTCGTGCTAGCGTAAACGATTTACTTGACGAACCCGCCGCTGAAAATTTACCTGAAGCTACATCTGTTATGCAAAGCCTTGTGGAAAATTTTGGCATTGCTGGGCTTACCAGTCGTGTTATCAAAAAATTTAAAGGCATACGTTTAGCCCCATATTATGGTTGTCTTATGAGCAGACCAGCAGAACTTATGAACTTTGGTCATGTGGAAAATCCACAAATGATGGAAGATATTTTAAAAGCTTGCGGTGCTGACGTTATTGATTTTCCATTAAAGACAAGCTGTTGCGGTGCTTCATTCGGTATCCCCGAAAGACAAATGACTGCTAAGCTTTCCGGTAAAATTTTAAGCATAGCAAATAATATGAAAGCCGATGCCATGGTGGTGGCCTGTCCATTATGTCAAATGAACCTTGATTTACGCCAAGGCCAAGCGGCTAAGGCCATGGGTATTGATTTTAACATTCCAGTGCTTTATTTTACACAAATTATAGGTCTTGCCTTTGGTCATAGACCCGAAGATTTAGGCCTAAATAAACTCTGTGTGAGCCCCACCGCCTTACTTGAAAAATTGTCTGATGCGGAGGTACGTTCATGAGAATAGGCGTTTTTATTTGTCACTGCGGTAGTAATATTGCCGGAACGGTAAAATGTGATGAAGTGGCCGCTGCCGCTCGCACCTATCCGGAAGTTGTGCATGC
>CAYJDL010000028.1:6312-17030 GCA_964368885.1 uncultured Desulfovibrionaceae bacterium
TTGATATGATGTATGCTTGTGCAGAACCCGGACAGCAAGCCATTGAAGCTGCCATTAAAGAACATAAATTAGATGGCGTTGTGGTTGGTTCATGTTCACCTCGTATGCATGAGCCCACCTTTAGGCGTACAGTTGAGCGTGCTGGTTTAAATCGCTATATGTTTGAAATGGCTAACTTGCGTGAGCATGTATCTTGGATTGGTAAGGATATGGATGCCAATACCAATAAGGCTCAAGAGCTTGTGCTTATGGCTGTTGAAAAGTTGCGCAATAACAATCCTTTGACTGCTCAATCCTTTGCAATTAACAAGCGTGTCTTAATTATTGGTGGCGGCGTTGCCGGTATCCAAGCTGCCCTTGATTGTGCCGATGGTGGCACTCAAGTTGTCATGGTGGAAAAAGAAGCTACCATTGGCGGAAAAATGGCAAAAATTGACAAAACTTTCCCAACTGTTGACTGTTCAGCTTGTATCTTAGGTCCTAAGATGGTTGATGTTGCCCAGCATCCTAACATTACACTCTATGCCTACTCCGAAATTGAAGAAATTTCCGGTTATGTGGGTAACTTTGCTGTACAAATTCGCAAAAAATCCGCTAAGGTCGAATGGGATAAATGTACAGGTTGCGGAGCATGTCTTGAAAAATGCCCTGTAAAAACAACCGATACCTTTAATGAAGGCGTTGGAAAATCCGGTGCAATTACCATTGCTTTTCCACAAGCAATACCTAAAAAAGCCGTTATCGACAGCACAAAGTGCTTGAAGATTTTAAAAGGCAAATGTGGTATTTGTGAGAAAAAATGCCCTACCGGAGCCATTAACTACGAATTAGAAGATGAAATCATTACTGAAGAAGTTGGTTGCGTTGTAGCGGCTACCGGATATGAGCTTATGGACTGGACAGTTTATGAGCAATATGGTGGCGGTCGTTATCCTGACGTTATTACCAGTTTACAA
Source organism: uncultured Desulfovibrionaceae bacterium (assembly GCA_964368885.1). Lineage (GTDB taxonomy): Bacteria > Desulfobacterota > Desulfovibrionia > Desulfovibrionales > Desulfovibrionaceae > CAYJAD01. The sequence goes on from CAYJDL010000028.1 coordinate 7,269, forward strand.
TATGAAAGAATGATGAATGCTTCTGGTCCAACTCATGGACATATTAAACGTCCTTCTGATGGAAAAGAGCCAAAAAGCGTAGTATTTATTCAATGCGTAGGGTCTCGTGACCCATCCATTGGCAGACCATATTGTTCTGGTTTCTGTTGTATGTATACAGCAAAGCAAGCCATTTTGACGAAAGATCATATACCTGATTCTCAATCGCATATTTTCTATATGGACATTCGTTCACCCGGAAAAATGTATGATGAATTTACCCGCAGAACCACAGAGCAATATGGCGCAAACTATATTCGTGGGCGAGTTTCTTCCATATACCCCGATGGCAAATGTAAATTGGTAGTTTGCGGTGCAGATACTTTGCTTGGTGAACAAGTAGAAATAATGGCAGATTTAGTTGTTTTAGCTGTAGGTATTGAAGCATCACATGCCGCACCAAAGCTTGCAGAAATGATGCGTATTTCCTATGATAAATACGGCTTCTTCATGGAAAGCCATCCAAAGCTTAAGCCAGTAGAAACAAATACTGCCGGAGTATTTTTAGCCGGAGCTTGTCAAGGTCCAAAAGATATTCCTGCTTCAGTAGCTCAAGGATCTGCTGCTGCCGCCAAGGTCTTGGCCTTATTTGCCAAGGATATGTTGGAAAACGACCCACAAATTGCCAATGTGCAGTTAATACGCTGTGTTGGTTGTGGAAAATGTATGCGTGTATGTCCTTTTGGGGCTATACGAGAAGCAAGTGTCAGGGGAGAGACCAAGGTCGAAGTGCTCGCCACTGTATGCCAAGGTTGTGGTTTATGTACTGCAACTTGCCCACAAGGGGCCATTCAGCTTTCCCATGCTACGGATAATCAAATTCTGGCGGAGGTAAATGCACTATGTCGCAAGTAAATAAAGAGCTAAGAATTATTGGCTTTCTCTGTAACTGGTGTTCATATGGCGGTGCTGACACTGCCGGAGTTGCCAGAGCCACCCAACCGACTGACTTGCGGATTATTCGCCTTCCTTGTTCCGGTCGTGTAGACCCTCTTTTTGCCGTCAGGGCTTTAATTGATGGTGCAGACGGGGTATTGGTATCTGGTTGTCATCCAAGAGATTGTCACTATAGTGCAGGCAATTTTTATGCTCGTCGTCGCCTTGAAATGCTTAAGCATTTTCTACCTATTTTAGGTATTGATCCGGGTCGTTTTGAATACACTTGGGTTTCAGCTTCCGAAGGTGCTAAGTGGCAACAAGTAGTAACCAAGTTCACTGAACAAATTCATGCTCTTGGACCTGCTCCACTTATTGAAAATGCACAAGCTTTACACACAGTTGCTGAGGCTACCTTTAAGTCATTACGTCCTTTAAAAACAGGCGTAGCCGGACAAAACGCTCTTGATGATCTAAAAAAAGCCATCGTAGCCAAGTTGCCTGAGCTTGATTGCGTTATAGGTTGGCGACAAGGTCATGATGCTGCCCATGCTACTCCTCATTTTATGTTTGAAGAAGCAGACGTTGAAAAGCTCACTTGGGGTCCTTTTAATGTCCATAATCTAGCCACTTACTTACCTTCATGGAAGGGAAAAAAGGTTGGACTTGTAGTAAAAGGCTGTGATTCTCGTTCAGTAGTTGAGCTTTTGCAAGAACATCTTATTAATAAAGATGATGTTCATGTCTTTAGTATGCCTTGCGAGGGTACTTTAGATATGCAGCGCATTGATGCAAGCCTTGGTCGTTACAATAAAATTGATAGCGTTAGCACCACTGCTGATGTTGTGACTATTGTAGCAGATTCTAAGGAACATGTTTTTGCCATGCAAGAATTTGCTCAAGGAAAATGTTATTCTTGCACAAATCCGGCCGCTGTTCTTGCTGATGAACGCTTTGGTGGTCCTCCTACTCCTATTAATGATGAAGTAGTCCTTCCTCGTGAATTGGCACTTTTAGAAGGTATGAGTTTAGAAGAACGCCGCTCTTTTTGGGCAGGGCATATGTCAAGATGCTTACGCTGTTATGCATGCCGCAATGCATGCCCTATGTGCGTATGTCGTGACCATTGTATTGCCGAAACACGCAATCCACATTGGATGAGTCAAAAAGATAGCGTTACCGAAAAGCTCTTTTTCCAAACTGTACACGCCATGCACTTAGCCGGACGTTGTACAGGATGCGGCGAATGTCAACGGGCATGCCCTGTAAACATTCCCATTCTTGCCCTACGCCAAGTTTTAGGACGCACCCTAGGCCAACTCTTTGATGGTTATAAGGCCGGTATGAAGGTTGATGCTGTTCCGCCCTTACTTGGTTATGAAGTGGAAGAAAAGAATATCAAAGAAAGGGAGTGGAAATGAGCAACTTACGCTTTTTAACGCCGGAAGCCATGCCACAATTTTTAACTTGGCTTGGTCAAGATAATACAAAACGTGTGCTTGTTCCCACAAAGGAAGGCACAGCAATTGTCTTTGCACCCTATAAAGAGGGAATGGAAGTAAGCTTAGATAACTCCTTTGTTTCACCAAAGTCAGCCGTTTTACCGGCTTGTGAAACCTTGGTAAACTTTAAGCAAGTAAAAGATTCTGAAGATTTAGGCAAATTAACCTTAACTTTAGAAGATAAATCCTCAGAAGTTATGCCAACTGTTGTCTTTGCTTGTCGTCCTTGCGATGCCAGAGGCTTTACAGTGATACAAAGACCATATACAGATGGACCTCATGCCGACCCTTACTTCAAGAAAAAATTTGAAAATCTTGTAGTTATTACTCGTGCATGCACAGAAACATGCTCAACTTGTTTTTGTCACTGGGTAGGTTCAGGTCCTGTTGATACTACCGGTTCTGACATACTCTTTACCGAGGTAGATGGCGGCTTTGTTTTGCAAGGTGTTACCGAAAAAGGTAATGCTCTTTTGGAAAAATGTTCCTTGCCCCAAGCTGAGGCCGCAAAGGCTGATTCTTTACCTGCAATACATGAAAAAGCCATTGCAAGCCTTGGTGAAGCTCCTGATTTATCTCAAGCTAAAGCAAGTTTGGCTGCTCTTTTTGAAGATACAACTTTCTGGGAAAGACAGACAGCTCATTGTTTATCTTGTGGTGCTTGTACTTATATTTGCCCTACTTGTTATTGCTTTAACATTACCGATGATGGTGATGGTCTTTGCAAAGATGGTGGAGAAAGATTGCGTACATGGGATAATTGCATGGCTTCACACTTTACAAGAGAAGCTAGCGGACATAATCCACGCACCCAAAAGGCCTTTCGTATGCGCAATCGTGTTTCGCATAAATTTAGTAACTACCCCACAGTTTGGGAGGATAATTTCTCCTGTAACGGTTGTGGACGCTGCATAAGTCAGTGTCCTGTACACCTTGACATACGCTCTATTGTATTAGCCTCCATAACTGCTGCTAAGGCATAGGGAGGTCAACATGAGCACAAAAAGATCTCAAGGTGGCTCAAAAAAAACAACTAAAGGGAAAAGTGTAGCTTCAACAAGAAAAACAAAAGCATCAGCTCAAAATGAGATTGTGGCTGATATTAATGTTGAAGCATCTGATAATACACAAATAAATAGCGAAGCAAGTACACAAAGTAATCAACCTGCTTTGACTGAAAGTAAAATAAATGCTCCGGCAAAGGCTCAAAGAGTTAGTCCGGCAGTAAAGCAAACCAAGGCTCCGGTTGTAAAACAAAGCAATACGCCTGTGTTAAAAGACACTAAGGCTCCGGCTATAAAAGAAAAAACTGAAGCCCCAGTACTTAAAGAAGTTAATGCACCGGCTGTTAAGCAAGCAAAAACTCCGGTCATTAAAGAAAAAGCAGAAGTTGTTATTAAAGAACATACTGAAATTGCTGTAAAAGAACATGCTAAGGTACCGGCTACAACAGCACCTACCTTTGCAGAAAAGGAAAAAGCTAAGGTGACTACTGAAAATAAAGCAAAAAATACGACCGTTCCCAATCTTGGGCCAAATCCCTATTTGCCCCATGTTGCTACGGTCTTAGAAGTTGTGGAAGAAACTCATAATATTAAGACTTTCCGAGTGAGACTTGACGATGAGCAAGTTATGCAAAACTTCACCTTTGAGGCCGGTCAGGTAGGTCAGCTTTCGCTCTTTGGCGTTGGAGAATCTACCTTTGTTATTAACAGTCCTCCTTCCAATAAGGATTATTTACAATTTTCCGTCATGCGCACTGGTGAAGTCACAGAAGCTTTGCATAAGCTTTCTGCCGGAGATAAAGTTGGCGTGCGTGCTCCACTTGGCAAGGCTTTTCCTCGTGAAGATTGGAAAGGAAAGGACATTTTCTTTGTAGGCGGCGGAATTGGGATGGCTCCCATTCGTACCATTATGCTTGATGTACTTGAACACCATAAAGATTATGGTAAAGTCAGCTTGCTTTATGGTGCTCGCAGCCCAAAGGACATGGCATTTAGTTATGAAGTAAAAAATTGGTTAGAAGACCCACGCCTTAATTGTCATTTAACCATTGATAATCCATTTGAAGGCTGGGAATATTCGGTCGGACTTATTCCTAATATCTTAACTGAATTAAAACCGGATCCCAAAAAGACTATTGCTGTTTTATGTGGTCCTCCTATTATGATTAAGTTCACTGTTCAAGCTCTTGAAAAGATGAACTTCCCACCCGAAAGCATTATCACTACTCTTGAAAAGCGTATGAAGTGCGGTATTGGAATTTGTGGTCGGTGTAATATTGGCAGTCAATATGTATGTGTTGACGGGCCTGTATACTCTTGGGCTGAGCTTAAGGAATTACCACCGGAATTATAACTGTTTTATTTAATTTTTTTGGGGAAAAACCTTTTGTGAACAAAAGTTTTTTCCCCAAACCGCTTTGCTCTCGATTTGCGTAAGACTCGAAGACTCGTCTAACGCAAACGGCTTCGCCGCCAATTGGGTCGGCCTTTTCCAAAAAACTTTAATTAAAATTTTTCTAACGGAAAATTCTTGCTATTAACTTTTTTTTAGGGTATAAATTTGAGCATTGGGGAGGCGTTTCGTGACTGGTGTTGCGCCCGGTCTTCAAAACCGGTGGTGGGCAGAGATGTCCATGGTAGGTTCGACTCCTATACGCCTCCGCCATTATTAAAAAACTTAATTTAAGTTTTGTGAATATCATTTTTTTGCTTCATTTAAATATATCTTTTTCGCCATATAGTTAAAACTAATTTCTTTCTTCTCTCTTTCATCCAATTCAATAAATGAAGTAAAATTCAACAATATTTATTATTTATTTCAATTTTATTTAAGGATGTAAAATTATTATGACACTTTCTGAAAATGGTTTAAAAAGAGTACGCATTTTTGTTTCTTCTCCGGGTGATGTAAGAGCTGAGAGAAAAATTACTGAAGATGTGCTTAGTTTTTTACAAGCTGAATTTTCAAGTTATTTATGTATTGACCCTTTGTTTTGGGAAAATGAAGTACAATTTGCTCATAATGACTTTCAAACCAATATTGAGCCACCTTCACAGTCTGACCTATTTATTTGTATTTTATGGTCACGCTTAGGCACTCGCTTGCATCCGGAAAAGTACACTCGCCCCGATGGAACCCCTTATATGTCGGGTACTGAATTTGAATTTGAAGATGCAATTGCTGCTTTTAAAAAAACACGCTTTCCTCACCTTATGCTTTTTAAAAGCGAAGCTGAAATTTCTATTCCTAATAATCGACCCAATGAATATTCAGAACGTATATCACAGCGCATCGCTTTGCATTCATTTTTTGAAAAATGGACTAAAGACGAAGTTCACAGCGATGTATATTCTGTTGGTTTTAATATGTATAAGGATTTACAGGAATTTAAAGCCAAGCTTACCAAATTTTTACGAATTTACTTTCAAGGGCTTTTACCTTCCGAGATAGATGTACAAAAACATATTGCTTGGAAAGGTTCTCCTTTTAGAGGTCTTGAGCATTTTGATTATGAGCATGCCCCCATATTTAAAGGACGTTCCGAAGTTACTGGCGATATTCTTATTCGTTTAAAGCAACAGTTTAGAGCAAATAGACCCTTTATGCTTATTGGTGGCAGCAGTGGCGTTGGCAAAAGTTCTCTTGTGCGTGCCGGACTTTTACGTCTTTTGCTAAATGAATCACAAGAATGGAATACTGCCGCATGGCGTTATGCTGAATTGCGTCCCTCTGACATGCGCAAAGAAAATAATGAAAAAGACTTTGCCGATGTCCTTGCTCGTGCGCTAACCCAAAGTCGAGAAGCACAACTTCATATTGTTGATGGTGCGCAAACCTTACGCACTCCTCCCTCTGCGCTACCCGAACTTTTGCAAATATACGAGACAGTTGAAAAACTGGGAGAAAGCATTCGACAAGATATACAAAGCGTCACTCAAAACATTAAGCATTGCTTAAATAATCTTGCCACACAGCTATATAATGACAAGTATGCCTTTCATGATAATCAACCAAGCCACATGCCTGAAGTGCGTTTATGTCTTTTACTTGACCAGACAGAAGAATTTTTTACTACTGCATGTAGCACGCCTGAAAATGTTAATGCTTTTTTTAAAGCTTTGCGTGTGCTTGTGGAAGAAAAAGCCTTGGTTGTGTTGGCAACTATTCGTGCGGATTATTTAGGTTTTTGCGAAGAAATTGAGGATTTACAATTTCTCAAGGATGGCAATTCCTATTATCATTTAAGCCCACCGTCAAAGCTTGATATTAGCACTATTATCCGTGAACCGGCGCAAGCAGCCGGAGTGTATTTTGAAAGTAATGATACCACAAGTCTTGATGAAGTTATACGCCTTGATGCGCTAAGTTATGATTCCTTAGGGCAAGGTTCTACTGTTTTACCTCTTTTAGAATTTACACTAACAGAACTTTACGACAAAGCAAAGCAAACTCAAAAAGAGCTTCCCATAAAGCTTACCTTTGAGCATTATCAAGAGATGGGTGGACTGCAAGGAGCCATTGCCACAAAGGCCGATGCTACTTTTAAAGCCTTTGAGAAAGATTATCCCAACCAAGCCAATGCCATATTTTCTCAAGTAATGCGTCATCTTGTAATTGGCACGCAGGAAGGTGTTTTTAGTCGCCAAAAAGCTTTACGAGAAAATATTGATGCCATTGACGGAGGCAAGCAGTTTTTAGACGCTTTTATTAATGCTCGATTGTTAACGGCAGATGCTGAAGATGGGAAAGTTACTACTTCCATTGCTCATGAGGCTTTGCTACATCATTGGCAATATTTACGCCAATGGCTTGAGAATGAGCGTGAATATTTTGCCATGCTTCAGCGTTTGCAAACAGCTTGCGCCCTATGGAAAGTAGAGGGGGAAACTAAGGATTTACTTTTAGCTGAAGGAAAACCCTTGAGGGATGCGGAGTATTTACGCAGTGAACATGCAAAGGCAATAAATGCCGATGAATTACGTTTTATTGGCGCATCACGAAAACATGCCGAAAGACAAAAACGCCGTCTTTATATGCTTATTGCTGCCCTCATTGTAGGTTTTACCTTAGCTGTTTTCATGTTTTTTCAAGCTAGAATTCAAGAGCAAAAGGCCGTAGCCGCTCGTAATGATGCAGAAGACCTTATTGGCTTTATGCTTTATGATATGTACTTTAAATTGCAACCCTTAGGGCAACTTTCCATCTTGGAGGAAGTGCAAACAAAAGTTGAAAAATATTATGAAAAACAAGAAGATAGCAATGATTTCAGTGTACAGCGCAAACAGGGAACTCTTTTTTCACAGCAAGGGCATGTATTTAAAGCTATAGGTAAATATGATGATGCCCTAGCTAAATATCAACAGTCCTTAGACATACGAGAAAAAATTCTACAACGTGACCCTACAAATCTTATTTTTCAAAAAGATGTAGCTTCATCATTAGACAACTTTGGTGACATATATAAAATGTATGGTGACAGCAAAAAAGCTATGGAAAATTATAAAGCCAGCTTAGCTATACGGCAAGACCATGTAGAAAAAAGTCCGCTTAACCCTTATGCCTTGAGTGACCTTACGCTTTCTCTTACAAAGATTGGAGATATGCAAAAAATTCAAGGAGACCTTAATGGTGCATTGCAAAATTTTAAAGAATGTGTAAGAATAGAGCGTTTACTGGTAGCAAATGAATCGGAAAATATACAGTGGCAAAGAAGCTTATCTATATCGCTTCAAAGAGTAGGCGATATACTTATGGCGCAGGGTAAATTCAATGAGGCACTGCCTTATTATCAAGAAAATTTAGAAAATGACCGTAAAATCGTTGCCACTATTCCTCAAAACATGACCTGGCAAGCAAACCTTGCTATAGCCTATCAAAAAGTAGGCGATACTTATAAAAATCAAGGTGAATATGAAAAAGCTCAACATTATTATTTAGAAAATCTCACCCTTAGTAGAGTCTTGGTTAAACATGAGCCAAATAATACACAATGGCAAAGATCTCTAAGTATTACATTTCAAAGGTTAGCTGATACCGTTTCTAATTTAGGAAAAAAAGATGAAGCTATTGCCTACAATCAACAATCTTTAAACATTAGCAACAAACTATTAAAGATAAATCCTGACAATACATTTTGGAAAAATGACGCTATTTTAGCATCTCAACGTATTGGCGGCATTTTGCTTAGGCAAAAAAAATATGACCTAGCTTTGACATATTTTGAAAAAAGTATACTTATGTCTCGTGCTCTTCTTGCAGTAGAACCGTTAGTACCTCAATGGCAAATAACACTTTCCATTTCACTTGAGCTTTTATCGGATACATTAACACTACTTAACAAAAGTGATGAGGCTTTTACGCATTTAGAAGAATGTGTAAAAATTAATCGAGCGCTTGTACAAAAAGATGCTACAAACATTGTCTGGCAGCTAAGCTTACTTACTAGCCTTCAAAAGATGCAAGGACTTTTGTCTACAAAAGCAAATAAGGAAGAGGCATTGTCTTTATACAATGAAATTTTAAAGGCTAATCGTTTTCTTGTACAAGAAATACCTAATAATTTTGCTTATCAATATAATCTGTCAAAAACTCTTGCTAGAGTTTGGGTACTTTTGCAAGATTTGAAAAGACCGGAGGAAGCATTGCCATTTTATGAAGAATGCTTACAGTTGATGCAAAAACTTACAAGTCTTGAGCCTGATGTAAAGGAAGAACGGTGGAATACTATATCCAACTCTATAGATGTTTTACAAATTATTGCCAGAAAATCAATAATTGACGGAAAACCATTTGCAATTATCGCCATGGATTATTTGCGCAAGCTAATACAAAAAGAACCCAATGACGCTCAGTTGATTAACAAGCTTAATCAATTAGAAAGTTTTTATAATAAAATGTTTAATGAAAAAGCTGATTAATTTTTTCTAGGGGAAACTTTTTGTTCACAAAAACGACTTGCCTGCTGTTCTCTTAAATTTAAAAAGGTTACATAGCATATGAGTACATGAAAATGCATGGAAACACATATGCGATTGTAACCCTATCCATTTACCAACATTATTAAACAGTTAGGCTATACATCTTTGTGTAGCCTAACAATATCATCTGCTTTGCCCTATTCTATAAGACATATTCTTAATTTTTTTCAACGATTACGTCCTCTTTTACGTCCTTCTTCTGTCTTGTCAAAAAGATTTGGCGAAACACTTTCTACTCTAAATTTACGTTTAAAACTAAAATTTTTTTAAATTAGATTTTCGTGCTGAGTTAACACGTGATTCCGATTTTAAAAGTCAAGTAGTATAACGTAGTTTTAAAGACATGGATTGCCACGAAAAAA
>CAYJDL010000029.1:0-13685 GCA_964368885.1 uncultured Desulfovibrionaceae bacterium
ACTAATGTAACACCTACAAATCCCATTTCTTCACCAAGCACGCTAATAATAAAGTCATTGTGTGCTTCCGGAAGATAAAACATTTTTTGTTTGCTGGCACCTACTCCAACTCCCCAAAAACCTCCTGAACCCAAAGCATACAAAGATTGTACTAGTTGATAGCCGGTATCTTGTGCATCTTTAAAAGGATCCATAAAGGCTGTTAGTCTGCGCATACGATATGGAGCTGTTAAAGCTAAAGCAACAGCTCCGGCAACAGCAATACCTACGGAAATAGATAAATAAATAAAATGTGTACCACCTGCTATACACATAAAAAACAATAAAGCCGCTAAAATTACAGCTGAGCCAAAATCAGGCTGTAAAAGTAGTAAAAAGCACAAAAAACCAGTTATTAAAAAAGGAGGAACTACACCTCGAGTAAAGCTATTAATATGATTCTGTTTTGAGCTCATAAAATATGCTAAATAAAAAACCAAGGCTATTTTTACAAATTCCATAGGCTGTATTGAAAGTGTGCCAATTTTTATCCAACGAGAAGCTCCGTTAATTGTAGGCGCAAGGGGTGTAAGCGTTAATACCAATAAAGTAAAAGCTCCAAAAAGTGCCGGATACTGCAATGTATAAAGCCAAGACCTTGGAAGCATTGCTACAATCCAAAAAATTATTCCGCCTATACATGTAAAGGTAATTTGCCTCATGAAAAAGTAATACTTATCACCATTAATTCTTTCGGCCACTACCCCACTGGCACTTAAAACCATGATTAATCCAATGCCAAGCAAAACCAAGATAATAGCAAATAACCACCAGTCAAAAGAACCTTGTTTTTGAGCTTGAGAATTAGCTTCAACAGTAGTTTTGCTAGCTTTAATAGCATCATTTCGGCTGGTATTTTTTTGCCGAGAACTACGCTTGCCTTGAACTTTCTCAAGCAATCCACTCATCGTAAAGCTCCAACAATGGCTTTAAAATCTTCACCACGCTTAATATAATTAGGGTAAAGATCAAAAGAAGCTGTAGCAGGTGCTAAAAGAACAATATCATTAGGTATAGATATATTTTGTGCCATTTGCACTGCTTCATCTAATGTAGACAACCAAGGCAATGGATAAATATCTCCCCAAGCTTTGGAAAAATATTCACGACTGTCACCAAATAATAAAACATCCTTCACATGTTTTTGTAATACTGGACGAAGACTTGTTAAGTCTCCACCTTTAAATTTGCCACCGCAAAGCAAGATAATTGGATTTTCAAAAGCCTCAAGAGCCACCTTTAAAGCCTCAACAGTAGTGCATTTTGAATCATTAATGTAAAGCACATCATGTAAATTACGCACTTCTTCCAGTCTATGCGGTAAGGGTGCAAAATTAGCAACTGCATTTTGAGCTTGACTTAGGCTTACACCAAAAGGTTTACACGCTTGCCAAGCTGCCTCGATATTAAGAGCATTATGATTGCCAAGTAATTGCTTTTGAGGAAAATTACCCTCATCTTTTTCAAAAAATACTTTTTGAGCCTGCACTTGATACTGATTAGCAAGAGCTTCCAAAGTAGCTGGAAAAACAGCTATATCATCGCTTTGTTGTTTAGCAAATAACTTCATCTTTGCTTCCAAATATTCTTGCATATCTTTATGATAATCCAAATGATTTTCAGATATATTCAAAAGCATAGCCACATCCGGTGCAAAGCTTGAACAGCCTTGCAATTGAAATGAAGAAACTTCCAAGACTAAAACCTGAGCTTTATGACCGAATTTTTTACTTTCTAGTACATATTCACTAAGAGGAGTACCAATGTTACCACCTAAAAAAACTTCTTTTCCGGCAGATTGAAGCATGGCTGCTGCAACGGACACTGTGGTAGTCTTCCCACTTGTGCCCGTAACAGCAAGCACATCTTCGCCTTGCAACATACGCCAAGCCAATTCCATTTCTGCTAGTACTTCCAGAGGTTTTGGGGAAGGTGAATCGGGCAATAATTGGGTTATTGTTGCTATGGGGATGCCTGGACTTACGATAATATAGTCATGCCCCTCTAAATATTTAGCTTTAATGGCATCATTGATAACTGCTACACCTAAGTCTTGCAATTCTTGATATGTATTTAATTGAATTTCAGCACTTTCAAGTAAGGTCGTGCGCAATCCAAGTAAGGTTGATAAGCGCACAGCAGCCATACCGGATCTGCCTGCGCCAATAATTAGGGCACTTTGTCCGGCCTTTAAGGAGTCTTGATTCATACAGGTATTTGGAGTTGCTTTCATACTTATATCCTTTGATTAACGTAATTTAAGAACTGAAAGGGCTACAAAACCCAATAATGCTGACAATATCCAAAAGCGTATAATTATTTTTGACTCAGGAATACCCTTAAGTTCAAAGTGATGATGCAAAGGAGCCATGCGGAAAATACGTTTACCACCGCTCCATTTATAATATCCAACTTGTAAAATTACTGATAAAGTTTCAATAACAAAAAGACCTCCGACTAAAGCCAAAAGCAGCTCTTGCTTACACAAAATGGCTAAAAATCCAAGTCCTCCGCCAATGCTTAAAGATCCAACATCACCCATAAACATTTGAGCCGGATAGGCATTATACCATAAAAATCCAATCCCTTCCCCTACAAGCGGATCGGTAAATACCGTTACTTCTCCCCCTCCTGGCATATATGTTATAAGTAAATACTCTGAAAACTTTAAATTTCCTGTTACATAAATAAAAACTGACAACACAGCAGCAGCAACAATGGTTGGTCCTATGGCTAAACCATCAAGACCATCAGTTAAATTTACCCCATTGGATGCACCAATCATAACAACAATGGCAAACGGTATATAAAACCATCCTAAGTCCGGATTCAAATCTTTAAAAAATGGTACTGCCAAAGTAGTTGTAAATCCATCTTGCATAACCAAGGTAATGACTGCAATGGCGGCAACAATTAACTGTCCAAGAACCTTAGTTAAAGGGCTAATACCCCGATTTTGTTTGTTTCTAATTTTAATAAAATCATCAACAAAGCCAACTAGACCAAAACCTAAAAATACAAATAGCACTAACCAAAGATAAATATTATGTAAATCTCCCCAAAGTAAGGTGCTTACTGTAAGACTAAAGATGATTAATAACCCTCCCATAGTAGGAGTACCGGCTTTGCTAATATGTGCTGATACGTCTTCATGAATATGCTGACCAAACTTTAAACGACGCAACCAGCGAATAAACATGGGACCAATCACAATCGAAATAACTAAAGCTGTTACCAAAGCCCAAGCTGAACGAAAGGTAATATAGCGAAATACATTTAATGCCGTCCATTCAGAGGCCCACGGTAACAAGAAATTATATAGCATTCACGTTCCTTATTTATACTAAAATATCGTTAGAATTAATTTGAGCGTGATCTTGTAACTTAACCACTAAGGACTCTAAGGCATATGAACGAGAGCCTTTAAAAAGTACAGTTCCAACCTCTAAATTAGCTTCTTTCCATTTTTGCGCAAAATCTTGCGCACTATCAATAACTATAAAGGTTCCTAAATACTTTCTCATTTGTAACCCTTTCAACACCTTATCTGCATAATCACCCTTCCAAAAAATATGACTAATATTCAACTTTGCTAAAAATTGCCCTAATTTTATGTGTTCATGCTCAGCTTGGTCTCCAAGTTCACCCATAGCCCCAAGCACAAGATAATATGGCATATTTAAAGACATTTCCTTGCCTGCTTTAATCATACGCTGCATAGATAAAGGATTTGCATTATAGCTATCATCTATAATTGTCCATGCTCCTGATTTTCGAACTTGAAAACGTTGTTTAGGCAAAGTAATACTTTTAAATCCTTGTTGTATTTCTAAAATATCAAGACCTAAATATATAGCAATAGCAACTATAGCTGCTACATTTTCAGAACCATAAGTGCCATAAAATGGTGCTTGCACTTCAAAACGTCTTGCACCGCCACTGGCATCTACTTTACATCGCAAACTAAATTTACCGCTTTCATTTTCTCCACTGACTAAGCCAACATAATTAGCGGTAACACTGGCTAAATGATTATTATGAGCTGAAAAATATTTCAATTCGCATAAATTCTTATGAGTAAAATTGTCTTGTGCGCATTTTGCAAGATCTTCATAATCAATACAAACCAATGCCGCACCGTTATCTCTTACATAGTTTAACAAACGTGCTTTATGCCAAGCTACGCCTTTCTCGCCAAGACCTTCAGTATGAGCCGTACCCACATTTAAAACCAAGGCTACATCAGGCTGTAAAATATCTCCAAGAACATCCATGTCATGAGCTTTGCTTATACCTACTTCCATAACCCAAAAATCTTCTTGCCCAGATGCTGCCAGTATAGATAGTGGCATTCCTACTTGATTATTGTAATTTAAAATATTACGAGCTACTTTTTTATTTTGACTACTTAAAATATCCGCCAAAACTTCCTTAATGGTAGTCTTTCCGGCACTTCCGGTAATTGCTATAACCTTACCGCCTTGTTCAGCAAAAATTTTACGCCAACTTTGAGCTAATTTACCTAAGGCTTTTACACAATCGCCTGCATATTCAGTACTTTCATCAACAATTAATTGTGGCACATTAAGCTGAGATAAATGTCTGCTTACAAGTAAGGCAACAGCTCCCTTTTCCACTGCTTGCGCCGCAAAATCATGACCATCCAAGCGTTCACCCTTGATGCATACAAAAAGAGAATTTTGGCAAACATCCTTTGTATCTCGACAAACAGAGTTAATTTGCAAATCTTCTTGCCCTTGCATACCTATACATGATGTCATAGGTAAGCTGAGCATATTTTGGATTTTGCCTAAACTTATTTGCATGCTAAGATTTCCTGCACAGTAGCCTGATCGCTATAAGGGTATTTTACGCCTTGAATTATTTGATAATCTTCATGCCCTTTACCTGCAATTAATACAGCTGCCTTATCATCTGATGCTAATAATATCTCTAATGCCTTTTCTGTAGCTAAACGGCGATCAACTTCTATATGAATTTCAAGCTCTGCCTTGTTTTGTAAACCTGGTAAAACATCATCTAAAATAGCTTGTGGTTCCTCAAAACGTGGATTATCAGACGTTACGACAGCAACTTGACTTAAATCCGCAACGGCTTTTCCCATAAGAGGTCTTTTAGTCTTATCTCTATTGCCGCCGCATCCAAATACAGTTATAATTTTTGTAAATCCTGCACCTTGCAAGGCTTGCAATACATTAGTTAAAGCATCAGGAGTATGTGCATAATCAACAAAAACCGCTAAGTCTTGAGTATTTACCACTCTTTCTAAGCGACCGCATACGCCATAAAAAGAAGATAAATGCTGTAAATCATCAACTTTAAGACCTATACCAAGGGCAAGGCTTTGTACTGCCAACAAATTAGCAGCGTTAAAGGCTCCAACTAATGGGGAATATAAATTCCAAGATCTTTGGCCTTGGTCATTGCTTAATGTAATCTTTAATTCAAGACCCTTAGTCGACATTGACTGTATTTGACCTTGCAAATGTTGTTGACCGCATAAAGGTTTAGTTTCTGTGTTCAGCCCAAAAGAATATATTTTTGATAAATCATTTACGTTTTTGCTTAACTGTTCAACTAACTTCTGTCCCCAAGTATCATCTGTATTTAATGCAATAGCTTTTGCTGCCAATGGATACTTGGTAAACAGCATAGCTTTTGCATTAAAATAAGATTGCATATCATTATGGTAGTCTAAATGATCTTGAGTTAAATTACTAAAAAGTGCTCCTGAAAAATCTATACCCCCAACTCTTTCTTGTTCAAGAGCATGTGAAGAAACCTCCATAATAACTATCTTAACCTTAGCATCGTACATCTTCCTAAGCATAGAATGTAAGGATGCACTATCAGGAGTTGTAAGGGGTGCTTCTTCTTCATGTCCTGGCCAACGATAACTTACTGTGCCTATAACGCCAACAGCGTAACCTGCTTTGCTAAAAAGATGTTCTAGCAAATAAGCCGAAGTTGTCTTACCATTGGTTCCGGTAATCCCTATAACTTTTATTTCTTGCCATATATCTTCAGTAGCATAGCAAGCTGATGCAAGCTGCCATAAGGCCGTGCGAGGGCTATCATGCACGATGCAGTTTTTAGAATACTCATCATCAAGACTAAGCTTTGCCGAAGGCTCACAGACAATGTATTTAGCACCTGCATTTATAGCCATTTCAATGTATTTAGCACCATTAGTCTCATTACCACTTATGGCCACAAAAACATCGCCAGTCTGAACTTGACGAGAATCTGCCGTTACTTTAATGGCAATTTCATGATTTTTAAATCCATTCGTCCGTATATATTGGAGAGCATTTTCAAAATTCATATCTACATCTCCGAAAGTTGCAGGTAATATTCAACTTTTGAATCCTTAGGCCAAGCTGTGCCAGCCTTGGGACTTTGTTTTATTACACGTTGACCTGTGCCCTTTAGTAAAGGAACAATTCCACCTCTGGCAAAAAGCTCTACAGCATTGCGTAAAGTTTTTCCGACGACATCTGGGACTACGGTAGTAGCTCTTGTTAATCGTCCGGGTAAGGTGTTATAAGGCGTACTGCGATTTAATGTATGTATGGTGTTCATAGCAAAAAGTGGCTGTGGCGCCTTAGATTTTTTAAAATTTCGCATATTCTTATCAAAGTTAGAGCCACGTTTAATCTTTGTATCATTTTTAGCAAAGACGACATCCGGTAATTGACCATCATACATCAAAGCCATACGAGTTACTTCTTGAAAAACCGGAGCTGCTACTATACCGCCATAAGGATTTTTAGTAGGTTCGTCTACCATAACCAAAGTCAAATAACGAGGCTTATCGGCTGGAGCAAAACCTACAAAGGATGCCAACCTGCCATCACCATAGGTACCAGTCTTTTTATCTGCCTTTTGAGCTGTACCTGTTTTTCCGGCAACCAAAGTTCCTTCGATGCGAGCTTTTTTACCGCTACCGCCTTCTTGCACAACATCTCTTAATATTCTCATGACAGTACGAGCAACATCTGTTCTAAAAACACGAGTTTCCTTTATTTTTGGTTGCTCTTCATTCAAAATTAAACGTAAGGGTTTATAAACTCCGTCATTTATCAGGGTCAAATAAGCTTGAACCATTTGCAACCCTGTTACCGAAACGCTTTGACCAAAGGATGTTGCCAATAAATCCGCTTCTGCCCATTGTCTATAATTACGCACAATACCTTTATGTTCTGCTACAGGTACTATGGTGCGAATACCAAAGCCAAGTTTTGTTAAATAGTTATGAAATGACTTTGCACCTAGTCTTTGCCCTATCTTTGCAACACCTATATTGCTTGAATAACGTAAAATATCTGATACGCTTAATTTTTTGTGCGCAGAGGTGTCGCTAATTGTAATAGTTTTAGTTTTCCAGCGACCATTTTCACAATTAATCACAGTATTTCTATTAACTAAACCTTCTTGAATAGCTGCTGCTACCAAAAAAGGCTTTAAAGTTGAACCTGGTTCTAAAGCATCGGTAGCCATTCTGTTACGATATTGACTTGGTGTATAAGTTGAAAAAGCATTTGGATTAAAATATGGATATTGAGCCCATGCCAATATATCACCCGTTTGAACATCAACTACTAAAACTCCACCCCAATTTGCTTCAAACTCTTGTACTGTTTTAGCAATTGTCTCTTCAGCAAAAAACTGCAATTGAGAGTCTAAGGTTAAACGAATATTTTTGCCAACAGGTTCATTTTGACCTTTAGCTTGCATATAAAACAATCGCCCAAGTGCATCTCTTTGCACTATACGCCGTGTAGGTATGGAAGCTAATTTTTTATCAAAGCTTCTTTCAATCCCTTCAAGACCTTGATCGTCAACCCCAACAAAACCAAGTAAATGTCCAGCTAATTGCTTAAGCGGATATACTCGATGATATTCCTTGGAAAGGTCAATACCGGGCAACTTAGCATTTTGAATGGCCATTGCTACATTGTCATCTACCTTACGAGCAATCCAAATAAATTTACGAGAAGTTTTCGCTAATTGCTTTTCCAAAGCGTCAATTGGTTTTTTTAATACTTTAGACAAAAATGCTGCTGTTTCTTTAACATTTTTTACCTCATGAGGACGTACATAAACTGAACGACTTTCCACAGAGCGAGCTAAAATTTGTCCATTACGATCCTCTATGGTTCCACGCTTACCCGTAACAAGAATAGAGGACATATGTTGCCCTGCTGCTTGATCTGCTAAACTTGCTCCTTCAATTACCTGTACTTGCCATGCTCTTCCCCAAAGTATCAACCAAAACAAAACAAAACATATGCCAACGAATTGAATGCGAATAATGCCCCAGTTAAATTTAGATAATTGCAGTCTCAAATGACGAAACCAAGAATAATTAATAACTTTTGGATTAGCTCTTGAATTATCCCTTGCATTAGTCTTTGAAGAAAATTTATGAGTATTTGAGCGACGAGTGAACGATTGTTTCAAAGCAGTTCTTGATCTATCGCTTACACTACTGCCTACGCTACCTGACCGTACAGATGTTACGGCGCTGGATCTTTTACCTAAAAATCCATCCTTGGTATTTTTAATTTTTTTTAAGAAAGATAGCATAACTTCACCTTATATATCTTCTCGCCAGCGAATTTGATTTGCCGTTGGCTGTTGCAGACCAAGCTTTTTAGCCTTACGACCAAGCTCTCGTGGTGATAATAAGTACTCACGTTCTACTTCAAGTTTAGCTTTATGAGCTTTTTTTTCTCTCAAATCAGCTTGTAAAGAGTTAAAGAAATAACTTATGTCCGTTCTTTCAATATTAACCCATACCAAAACCAAGGTCATAATCATAGCACTTAGCACCCCTACAACGATGCATAAAAGCCAACCTCTTCTTTCTTTGTCCAATACCATAGCAACCTGCAAAAATTAGATATTGTATAAAACCTTCTTTAACTAAGAAAAGCCAGTATATTTAAAGTTTATTAATTTTTAGGTCAAGTAGCTATCAATTTTCTTCTAATATTTTCTCCACAGCTCTTAACTTTGCGCTACTTGCTCTTGAGTTAAAGCTTATTTCTTCAGCACTGGCTACTAGGGGTTTTTTGTATAAAATTTGTACTTGTGGTTTATGCCCACATATACAACGAAATACATGTCTGGGACAACGACAACCCTCTGCCCAGTGGCGCATGCTATGTTTAACCATGCGATCCTCAAGGGAATGAAAACAAATAACCGCTAAGCGTCCCCCCACTTTGATACGTCGTAAAATAGCATCCAAAAATTTTTGTAGTTCACCAAGTTCATCATTAACGACCATACGCAAAGCTTGAAAACAACGTGTTGCCGGATGGTTGCGAGCTTTTGCTCTCCAAGCCGCTGGATATGCCTGACTTATAATATTAGCTAACTCACCAGTACTATCAATGGTCTTTTTTTGTCTGGCATTGACAATAGCCCGTGCAATACGTCCAGCTTGTGGATCTTCGCCAAGTCGACTAAAAATATCTTTTAACACTTCAAAGCGTTCTCTGTTTACCACCTGCCAAGCATTATTTAAATCATCCCTATCCATACGCATATCAAGCGGACCATCAGAATTAAAACTAAAGCCCCTTTCAGCAGTATCTATTTGCATTGAAGAAACACCAATATCTATAAGTGCTCCATCAATTTGATCCCAACCAAGCTCGTCTAAAGCACTTTCAAACTGACTATAACGACTATGAAAGAAATGTACCCTACCCTTAAAATCGCTTAAAACTTGCTTAGCACAGTCAAGAGCAGAACTATCTCTATCTAGTCCACAAATCTCAATGTTTTGCGCTGCTTGTAAAATAGCAAGACTATGTCCCCCAAAACCTAAGGTGCCATCTAAATATTTAGAACTATCCTTAGGAGACAGAGCAAGAAGAACCTCTTTAACAAGTACAGGCACATGAACTGCGTTAAGATAACTAGATGCATTATCAATCATCAAAACCTTCCAGTTATTTTAAAAAGAAACATTTAGTGCAGCTAATTCAGCAGAAACATTTTCAAGTTCAAGGTTTTCAAATTCTTGCTGATCCCAAATCTCAAATTTAGAATTTAAACCTACAAGCACAATATCCTTGGTAATTTTACCAGCACGCAAGAGCGGCTGAGAAATGCGCACTCGCCCTTGGGCATCTGGTATAAGTTCTTCTGCAAGCCCTAAGGTTTTACTGATAAAGTTGCCTACAGGCTTTGAAGGGCTTTTGATAGCGGTTAGCTGATTGCGTAGATTTTGCCATTCATCCGGCATATATGCAACGAGTCGATCATAGATAACAGTAAGAACAAAGCCCCCTGTAGAAGAGCAAGTGGATAGAGCCTCCCTATATTCTACGGGAAGCATAAGCCGACCTTTTGCATCCAAACTTCTGTAGGAACTCTTAAAGTCTGCCATTACCACGGTCTCCCACTTTGTACCACTTTTTACCACTTATGACCCACTTTCTACCACCTGTCAACACGCATCAATCCTCAAATTGAATAGTGATAATTGGGTCAATCTGAATATTTATTTTTAAAAACATTTAAATTTAGGTATTTACTTCATAAACTCTTGCGTTCTTAAATATTTTAAAACTCTGCATCAAATTATAAAATAAAATAATTATTTTTGTTTCTGCTTGATATTGTTGAATTTATTTTAACAAAAATAATTATTTTATTTTTTTGACATAATTTAATTGAAAATATACGCAACTATTTCTAATCTGAGTCGGTTATTTTTTTGGCTATATTATTGAGTAAATGCTGATTTACTATTTTTACCCAAGTCGCTTTGCCATTGATTTGCGAAAATTAGTACTTATAAATTGTTAAACAGGCATTTTTACATTAATAAAATAATTTTACATCAACAAAAATGTATGGTAGCCACTGCCATCCTACTTGACGAAACGTATATAAGTGCATATTTTATAAAATAGCGATAATAATTTTTAGCATGCTAAGCGTAAAGCTAAGATTTTTTTAGTGCTTTTATCTCAACAACAACTTTCAAAGGATGATTATGAAAACAAAAATCATTGCAACCATAGGTCCTGCCTCCAATACCAAGGAAAAAATACTACAACTTGTCACAGCCGGGGTTCGTATTTTTCGTCTCAACTTCTCTCATGGTGACGCTTCTATGTTTCTTGATATTATTAAGAATATACGCGAAGTAGAGGCAGATACAAATATACCCATTACTATTATGCAAGACCTTTCAGGTCCAAAGATTCGCCTTGGAGTTTTACAAGGCGAATCTAGTATTAGTGTTGAAAAGGGTATGAAGCTAAAACTTGGCGCATCAGATCAGTATGATAAGGAAATGCCCTTTTTGCCTTTTGACCATAAAATAATCATGCAAAGCCTTGTAGTTAACGATCGACTAGTCTTAGCTGACGGCGGCTTGCAATTCCACGTTGTTGAAAAAAGAGATGATGGTACTGTTATTATTGAAGCTAATAATTCCGGAATGGTTACATCTCGCAAAGGGCTTGCTCTACCCGGTAAAACTATTAAAGTTCCGGCACTTACTGAAAAAGACAAAGTTGACTTAGCTCAAGGACTTATTTTAGGCATTGACGCTGTTGCCATATCATATGTACAAACACCTGAAGATGTAATTGAAACTAAAAACATTATCCTTGCTGCTGGCAAAAGTATTCCGGTTGTTGTAAAACTAGAACGTCAAGGCGCAGTTGACAGACTTGATGAAATATTGCGTGAAGCTGATGTAGTTATGGTGGCAAGAGGCGATCTTGGTGTTGAATGCCCACTTCCAATGCTACCAACCATTCAAAAGAAAATTATTGCAGCTTGTAATAAAGCTAATAAACCGGTTATTGTTGCTACACAAATGCTCCTATCAATGATTAACAACCCAGCCCCAACAAGAGCAGAAACTACTGACGTTGCTAATGCTGTACTTGACGGTGCAGATTGCGTAATGCTGTCAGAAGAGACAGCAATGGGAAATTATCCAGTGGAAACTGTTTGCTACATGAGAGAAATTACCCAACAAGCTGAAGAATTGATTGTTGCCAGACATGAACTTAAAGAACCGGATGAAAATAGAGGCTTTGATGAGTTTTTAGCATACTCAGCTTGTCTTTTAGCGGAAAAGTCAAAAGCTGTAGCTATTATTTCTCATAGTATGAGCGGATCTTCTGCAAGGTTGTTGTCTGCTGTGCGCCCACCTCAACAAATTTATGGTTTAACTCCCGAAAAAGAAGCGGTAAAAGCGTTAAACTTTTCTTGGGGTGTTGAACCTGTTTTTATTGAAAATCCAAGCGAAGAACTTAGTCACACAGCTCGTTGCGAAAACTTTATCATTAACAATACCACTTTTCATCCAGATGAACGCATGATCATAACAGCAGGTCAAAAGCAAAAGGCCGGCGCCCAACGCCGTGGAACTAACCTTGTAAAAGTATTTTGGAAGTAAATTATGGCACGAAAACGCTCAGCTGCTGTACCTAATGATATTACTGAGGAATATTACCAAATTAGCCCTGTAATTTTGGATTCTTTTCCTAAATATCGCTTACCCATCGGTCTTTTTACCTTTGATGAAACCATTGCTGTATTGCAGCCGTATAGTCAAAGAGAGCAAAGGCTTAGCAATGAGCAAGTGGAAGAGGTGCGAGTTTTATGTCAAGAGGGAAATCTTTTTGTAGCAAGGTCTGACTTTCCCTACTATTCTGAATTTATAGTAAAACAACTTGATATAATTTTACAAGATAGCAATCTTAAAGAAGGGGAAATTGCCGACCTTTGCATTCGTTCTTTAACTATGCATTATAATACTTTTAGTGAAAGTCCTGTAAAAATTAACTTTACCCCGCTGTATGAAGCTCTTATGGCGGTTACAGAGTGGATTTGGCAGGACAGATTTAGATTAAAAGTATTTATTAGACGCCTACCAAGAGAATATAGTCTTGGAAATCATGCATTTAACACTATGATTATAGGTTTATGGCTTTGGTTTGAATCTATTGATGGAAAAGAAGTTACTAGACGTGGATTTGATCGTATAGCCCTTGCGTTTTTCTTACATGACCTTGGAATGGCGAAAATTCCCCCCTTTATTTTGCTAAGAAATAAAAAATTGAGTTCTGAAGATCGAGGAAAAGTCAATGCTCATCCAACTCTTGGCTATAAAATTATGCAAAAAATTGATTTAGCCTTTAATGAGCTTTCTTATTGTATAATGGAGCATCATGAAAGATTAGACGGCTCTGGCTACCCTCAAGGCTCAAAAGGCAAACAAATAAGTTCAGTTGGACGCATGTGCGCTGTGGCAGATGCCTTTTCGTCCATGATTGCGGACAGACCGCATTCACCTCAAAAAGGAGTGGAAGAGGCTGCTAGAGAATTAGCGGCAAATGAAGCGCAATTTGACAAAACATATACTGCAAAATTACTTATTGCTATTCTTTCTAATCAGATAGAGGCTTAAAACGCTTTATTTTTCAAATTAAATAGAAAAATACTTATGAAACGCTGGTTAATTATTTTTTCTGGGGAAAAAGTAATTAACCAGCGTTTTGTTAATTCAACTAACTATTTAGATATAGGCATTATTCAATTTAAAAAAAAATTCTGCATTGACTTATGCATTATTCCTTGCC
>CAYJDL010000029.1:13695-16999 GCA_964368885.1 uncultured Desulfovibrionaceae bacterium
CTTGCCAAACTCAAGTTCAATATACATTGATAGTGCTTATTAAGCTGTTTTGACACAGCTTTTTTTGAACTATTATTCAATGATTTTCGTATTTATATAATTTTATGGGAGAAAAAGTTTATGCCCTTGGTTTTAGGTTCAGCTGGACACATTGATCACGGCAAGACATCCTTGGTGCGCTCCTTAACAGGTATTGATTGCGACCGTTTAGAAGAAGAGAAAAGACGAGGCATTACCATTGAACTTGGTTTTGCCTATGTTGATTTGCCAAATGGAGAAAGGCTTGGTATTGTTGATGTACCCGGTCATGAACGCTTTGTAAAAAACATGGTTGCCGGTGCAAGTGGTATTGACATTGTCATGTTAGTTATAGCGGCTGATGAAGGAGTTATGCCCCAAACTAGGGAGCATCTTGAAATATGTTCCTTACTTGGAATAAGACATGGCTTTATAGCTCTTACTAAGATTGATATGGTAGATGAGGAATGGATTGACCTTGTTCAAGAAGATATAAAAGCTTTTTTGCAGGGTAGTTTTTTACAAGATGCACCAATTTTTCCAGTATCTTCTAATACAAAACAAGGTCTTGATGTACTTAAAGATCATATTTTAAACTGTGCAAAAACTTTGAATTTACAGCGTGATTCTAGCCTCTTTCGCCTTCCGGTGGATAGAGTTTTTTCAATGAAAGGGCATGGTACTGTAACTACCGGAACGCTACTGTCTGGCACTGTAAGTCTTGGTGATGATGTAGTATTTATGCCAAATAAAATTGATACGAAAATACGAAGTATTCAATGGCATGGTAAAGCAGCTGAAAAAGCCTTTGCTGGTCAGCGTTGTGCTTTAAATGTCCTTAATATTGATGTAGACCAAGTTCAAAGAGGATCTGTCTTAGCTCATCCCGATACTCTTTTTCCGGCAAAACGATGGTTTGTTATGCTTCATTGTCTTTCGTCTGCTCCTATAGCGTTAAAAGCTAGGACAGAAATTCATTTTCACCATGGAGCAAGAGAAATAAGTGCTAGACTTTATTTTTTTGATAGAGATCGTTTAGAACCGGGTCAAAGTGCGCTTACTGAAATTCGCTTTGCAGAGCCAATGGTAGGCGTATATGGTGATCGTTGTGTAATTAGAGCTTACTCCCCACTACGCACAGTAGCTGGGGGGTCTTTAGTCCATGCTCTACCCTCCCCTTTAAAGCGGAAAGATGCTAACTTTGAAGCTGATTTTCAAATTTTAAAAGAACTTGATAAGTTTGAAAATCTTGAAGGTATAACTTTAGCGCAGTTGCAATTAGCAGGCATACAAGGATTAAGTTTTGCAAAGCTCATGGTACTCACTAATGCAAATGCAAAAAAATTGGAAAAGCTTCTTGCTGGACTTGGCTCAAAAGTAGTATGTTATGATAAAGAAGATAAATGTTATATACATGCACAAGCTTTAGTCGAGCTTATGCAACTTTGCCTTGAGCAAGCAGCGCAATTTCATAAAAAAGAACCGCTTAAATCAGGAATGTCTCGAAAAGTTCTTTGCCCACAGCAGCATCCAAAGTTAGCACATTTAATAGTTGAACGGCTTTTACGTCAAGGTGCTTTAGTATCTCAAGGAGATGTTTTACGTTTAGCTGATCATAGCATTGAATTAGACAATGATGAAACTACACTAAAAGATAAAATCTTAAATATCCACTTGCAGGCCGGACTTACTCCGCCAAACATAAAAGACGTTTTAGAAGAGTGTAAAGTGGATAGCAAAAAAGCTGCTCCTATTTTGAAAATAATGCAAGATGAAAAACAGTTGGTTAGAATAAAAGATGGACTTTATTATGCTTTTACTGTGATGCAAGATATTGAAGAAAAAGTTCGCAAGTGGTTTGAAGCTCATGACGATTTAGACCCATCGTCTTTAAAAGATATTCTAGATGGTATTTCTCGTAAATACCTAATAGCAATTTTAGAATATCTAGATCGAGAACGCATAACCATAAGAGTTGGAGATAAACGTCAATTGCGCATGGGAATTAGTCAATAAAATAATTCAGACTTTTACAAGTTTAAAGGAGAATATTATGGGACAAAATGTATTAGTTATTGGTGGTGTTGCCCTTGGGCCTAAGGCCGCTTGTCGTTGTAAGCGTTTAGATCCTTCTGCTAACGTAACGCTTATTGATGAAAATGTATTTATATCTTATGGTGGCTGTGGTATTCCATTTTATCTTTCAGGCGAAATTAACGCCTTAGATGATTTACGTTCAACGCCATATCACACTATAAGAGATGCAAAATTTTTTAAAGATCTTAAAGGTGTTAATGTTCGTACTCAAACTAGAGCTTTATCTATTGATCGTAAGTCTAAAACCGTGCTCGTGGAAGACGTTGTAAGCAAAGCTCAAGAACATTTAAAATATGATAAATTAGTTTTAGCAACAGGAGCAAGCCCACGTAAAATCCCTGTTGCTGGTTGTAACTTAAATGGTGTTTATGCACTGACACGACTTGAGCCGGCACATGAAATTCGCAGTAAGTGTGAAAAAGGCGAAATTTCTGATGCTGTCGTTATTGGAGGTGGATTTATTGGTCTTGAGTGCGCTGTTGCCTTAGCAGAAATGTGGGGCATAAATGTTAGCATTGTAGAAATGGCTGATAATCTTTTACCCGGAGCCCTTTCACCTACCTTAGCCTTAATGGCGGAAAAAGATTGTAATAATAACAAAGTCAAAGTATTTACCGGAGAAAAAGTTTTACGTCTTGAAGGTGATGAAGATCAAGTTTGCAAGGTCGTAACCGATAGCAGCAGGATTTGTACCTAATGGACAATTGGCGAAAGATGCTGGTTTAGCTGTAAATCCTGCTGGAGCTATCGAAGTGAATAGACATATGCAAACTTCTGATCCAAGCATTTATGCCGGAGGAGATTGTGTTTCAGTTCGAAATTTAATAACTCAAAAAATGGGTTATATTCCTCTAGGTTCCATGGCAAATAGACAAGGTAGAGTTATTGGAACTAATATTGCGGGCGGACATGCTCAATTTAAAGGTTATGTAGGCTCGTGGGGCGTAAAGTTATTTAATTTATCTTTTTGTGGGACGGGATTAACTCAAGCTCAAGCTCAAGCGGCAGGTTTTGACGCTTTAAGCGTAAATGTTGAACAACTAGATCGAGCGCATTTTTATCCAGAAAAAAACATGATGGATCTTGAATTGGTTGTCGAACGTGGAACACGTCGTGTTCTTGGAATACAAGGAGTTTGCGCAGCCGCCGATGCCTTAAAAGCTCGCATAGATGCTGTTGCAGCCGCTTT
>CAYJDL010000030.1:0-437 GCA_964368885.1 uncultured Desulfovibrionaceae bacterium
AGAAAATTTCAGATAGGAACAAAAATATGCAAAAAATAATAACAACATTGCGTCAACAATGTTTTGTATGATACCAAAATATTATTATGAACATTTTAAATTTCCATGTTTTTAAAATGTTAATTTAAATGTTTAAAAAAAAATCTTAAAAATAAGTATATTATCAAAGATAGTAACATAAATCAACACTCTAATTTCTACTACAGGTTTTTATTATGAAAATTATAGTTGAAAAGGAAGACATTATTCATGGTCTTCAAAAAGCAGTAAACATAATCCCACAAAAAACAGGAACTGCATTTTTAAGGTCATTATGGATAATTGCAATTGGAAAAAAAGTTAGCTTTTTGGGAACAGATTCTAACATTGAATTTAAAGGTGTTTATTCAGCAAATGTAGAACATGAAGGTATTGTAGGAGTTCAGGCAAGAGCTTTT
>CAYJDL010000030.1:447-16844 GCA_964368885.1 uncultured Desulfovibrionaceae bacterium
AATGCGTCTTATGGATGAAGGAAAAATCAGTCTTTTCCTTGATGCGGATAAGAATGTTTTACATATAGAACAAGGAAAGAAGAAGTACAAAGTACCAGTTAATGATCCAGCATGGTTTCAAGAATTTGTTCCATTTCCTGTTGAAAATTCAGTTCTTTGGTCAGGTGAAATTTTTAAAGAAATTTTAGAAAGGGTGATTTTCTGTATTAGTGATGATGATAGTGCTGATGCAATTGCGTGTATGTATATTAAACCAAATGTCAATGAAAATGGTGATGAATATGTTGATATATGTGGGCTTAATGGGCATCAATTTGCACTTGTAACCATTGTTAATGAAGATCTTTTCAAGCTTTTACCTAATGAAGGAATTTTATTACAAAAAAAATACTTAGTAGAATTAAAAAAATGGCTTGAAGACGATGAATTTGAGTTAAATATTTCTGATAAAAGGTTCTTTTTACAGTCTTTTAGCGGAGAGACTTTTAGTTTACCTCGTGTTACATATAATTATCCAGATTATTTTTCTTTTATCGGAAAACTAAGTCAGAGTAAAAATACTTTGACGCTTAATAAAAGGGATTGTATTGATTCTTTAAATAGGGTAATCATCTTTAACACAAAAAAACAAAAATTTACAAATTTTTCCTTATCTGAAAAAGAGTTACTCCTCTTTGTTCAAGGACAAGAAATTGGTTCAGGTTCAGAAAATTTAGAAGTAACATATAGCGGTAATATTGATACAATTTCTTTTCCAAGCAAGGAACTAATCGATTGTCTAAGTCATTTTAGATCAAATATTTTGAATTTACATTTCTCCAATGATGAAGGTCCTTGCTTTATTAAAGGTCAGGATGATTTGGATTATCTTGTTATTATTATGCCAATGAAAATTAGCACAACTCTTAGTTATAGTGAGGAAGAAGTTTAAACTATGAATACGCAAAATCCTAATTCAGAAATAACTGCCTACGGCGAAAACTCAATAACTGTAATGAAGGGTTTAGAGGCGGTTAGGGCAAGACCTGCCATGTATATAGGCTCAATTGATACTCGAGGTTTACATCATCTTGTATATGAAGTTGTAGATAATTCAATTGATGAGGCTATGGCTGGTTTTTGTACGCATATTCAAGTGATTTTGCATGCAGATAATAGTATTACTGTTAGAGATAATGGAAGGGGTATTCCGGTTGGAATACATCCTGAAGAAGGTATACCAGCAGTACAAGTTGTCTTAACTGTATTACATGCTGGTGGTAAATTTGACAATGATTCTTACAAAGTTTCAGGTGGTTTGCATGGAGTTGGAGTTTCCTGTGTAAATGCTTTATCTGAAAGTCTAACTGTTACTGTTAATAGAGATGGATTTAGATATAAACAAAATTATAGTCGTGGAATTCCAATTGATGAATTGACAAATGAAGGACACAGTAAAAAACGCGGTACAACAATTCGTTTTAAACCTGATGAAGAAATATTTGAAGTTTCTGAGTTTTCGTATGAAATATTGCGAAAGCGTTTTGAAGAGCTTACTTACTTAAATAAAGGTCTTGAAATTGAATGCATTGACGAACGTACTGATGAAAAACAAATTTTTAGAGCTGATGGCGGTATTGTTCAATTTGTAAAGGATTTAAACTCAGGTGAAAATGGGATTCACAGTATAATTGGCTGCGAAGCTGAAAGTAATAACATTAATATTGAGCTTGCTATGCAGTATAATGCTACCTACAAAGAAAATGTTCTTACTTTTGCAAATAATATTCGCACCAAGGAAGGTGGAACTCATTTAATGGGTTTTAGAACAGCTCTTACTAGAGCTATTAATGTTTATATTAAAAATCAGCAAGATATTTTAAAAAAATTAAAAGGCACAAGTTTGTCCGGTGATGATGTGCGTGAAGGTTTAACAGCTGTCATTAGTGTTAAACTACCTGAACCACAATTTGAAGGACAAACTAAAACAAAGTTAGGAAACAGTGAAGTTGCAGGCATTGTGTCAACTCTTGTTTATGATAAATTAACAGAGTATTTTGCTGAAAATCCAAAAGATATAAGGCTTATTATTGACAAAGCTGTTGATGCAGCAAGGGCAAGAGATGCAGCAAGGAGAGCGAAGGATTTAGTAAGACGCAAGGGTGTATTGTCAGACAATTCTTTGCCTGGAAAATTGGCAGATTGTCAAAGTAAGAATCCTGAAATTTCCGAAATTTTTATAGTTGAGGGTGATTCAGCTGGAGGGTCTGCAAAGCAAGGAAGAAATCCAAATAATCAAGCTGTACTTCCCTTGAGGGGAAAAATTTTAAATACTGAGCGCACAAGATATGATAAAATGTTGGCAAATAAGGAAGTTAAAGCACTTATTACAGCTATGGGCGTTGGTATAGGTAAGGATGATATAGATTTAAATAAGTTGCGCTATCATAAAATTGTTATTATGACAGATGCCGATGTTGACGGTGCGCATATTAGAACGCTTTTGTTGACTTTCTTTTTTAGGCAATATCAAGAACTTATTGATAATGGTTATTTATATATAGCTCAACCTCCACTTTATAGAGCTCATAATTCAAAAATGGAAAAATTTATTAAGGATGATGTTTCCCTTAATCAATTTCTTTTAGAACGTATTTCTGAAGATGCTAAAATAATAACTGAACTTAAAGATGCCTTAACTGGCAATGATTTGATTTTACTTATGCAAGATATTGAAAAAGTGCAAAGTAAAGTTAGAGACGCAGAAAATAGTGGAATAAATCGTAATCTTTTTATGTCTCTACTAGAATATGAAAAAGTTTTAATTCCTGATGAATTGAAAAATGGAATTGATGAAAATATTCTTAATTGGTTTTCAGAAAAAGGATATACTTTAACCCTTGAAAAAGAATGTGAATATGATGGAGATGAGCGTTTTTATGTAATTTTTGAAGATTCAAATCAACATAGAGTAAGAAAAAATGCTGAATTTTTTTCTTCAAGACTATATAAACAAGCTTGGAGAGCTTTTTCTACTATAAGATCGGAATATGGTATTAAAGATTTTGTCATAGATATTAAAGGGGAAAAGCAAGTATATAATGATATATTTAGTCTTTTAAATGCAACTTTAGATAATGCACGTAAAGGTATACATATTCAGCGTTATAAAGGTCTTGGTGAAATGAATCCTGAACAATTGTGGGTTACTACAATGAATCCTGATAATAGAGTTCTTTTACAAGTTAATATTGATGATGCTGAAGAAGCTTCTGATACTTTTGAAAAGCTTATGGGCGATAGAGTAGAGCCAAGGCGTGAATTTATTGAACGTAATGCTCTAAGTATTCAAGATTTAGACATATAATAGTCTTTTATTAATTGGTGTTACCATATAAAGCATCTTTTTAGTAATTGGTTTTTTTAAAAATTCTAAAATATAGAATTTTATTTTCTAAGCTATTAAAATATTTTCTAATATCCCTTTTTTATTTTGTGAAGTGAGGCTGCATGTCAGATCAAGAAAAAATTAATATTGAATATGAACTACGCAAATCATATCTTGAATATTCCCTTTCAGTTATTATTGGGCGTGCAATTCCTGATGCTAGAGATGGTCTAAAGCCAGTTCACAGAAGAATTATGTTCGCTCAATCTGAGTTATCAAATACTTATAATAGACCACATAAAAAAAGTGCTCGTATTGTCGGTGATGTTATCGGTAAATATCATCCTCATGGTGATTCTGCGGTATATGATGCGTTGGTTCGTATGGGTCAAGAATTTTCTATGAGAGATCCCTTGATTGATGGTCAAGGAAACTTTGGCTCTATTGATGGTGATGCAGCAGCAGCAATGCGTTATACTGAAGCTAGGATGTCACGCTTAGCCGGAGAATTTTTAGCTGACCTTGAAAAACAGACAGTAGATTTTCGTCCAAATTATGACAATACATTACAAGAACCTTCTGTTTTACCAACAAAAATACCTAATTTACTTTTAAATGGTTCATCAGGAATAGCCGTTGGTATGGCAACTAATATTCCACCTCATAATCTTGGTGAACTTTCAGATGCACTTTTACTTTTATTGGAAAACTCTGAATGCACTATTAAAGATTTGATGAATTTTGTAAAAGGTCCGGATTTTCCCACTAAGGGTTACGTATATGCCGGTCAAGGTTTGCATGATGCTTATCATACTGGCAGAGGTACAGTAAAAGTTCGTGGTAAAGTTGAAATTGAAGAGCGTAAAAAAGGGTTTCAATCTATAATAATAAAAGAAATCCCTTATGGTCTTAATAAGTCAAGTTTAGTTGAAAAAATTGCAGCTCTTGTTCATGATCGTAAAATTGATGGTATTTCTGATTTGCGTGATGAATCAGACCGCAGGGGGATACGTATTGTTGTTGAGTTAAAAAGAGGAATTATACCAGAGATTGTTATTAATTCTCTTTATAAATTCACACCATTAGAAAGTTCTTTTGGTATAAATATGTTAGCCGTTGTTGATAATAGACCGCAACTACTTAACTTAAAGTCCGCATTGCGTTGTTTTTTAGATCATAGACGTGATGTTATTATTCGCCGGTCTCAATATGATTTAGCAAAAGCAGAAGCAAGGGCACATATTTTAGAAGGATTGAGAATTGCTCTTGATAATATAGATGAAATTGTAAGTCTTATACGTTCATCTTCTACACCTGATGAAGCAAAAAGTAAATTAATTGAACGTTTTTCTTTAAGTGAAATTCAAGCTAAAGCAATTTTGGAAATGCGCTTGCAAAGACTTACTGGTTTGCAACGTGACGAACTTATAGCAGAATATAAAGAAATTTTGCAAAAAATTGAGTATTTTAAATCAATTTTAAATAATATTGAAATTTTACGTGGTGTAATTAAAGAAGAAATAATTGCTATAAGAGATACCTTTGCTACAAAAAGACGTACTGAAGTTATTGTTGAAGAGTTAGTAGGCATTGATATAGAAGACCTTATTCCTGATGAAGAGGTTGTTTTTACTTTATCTCGTCGTGGATATATGAAGCGCACTACTCTTGATAATTATCAACAGCAAAAACGTGGTGGAAAAGGTATTGCAGCATTGCAAACCTCTGATGACGATTATGTTCAAGAATTTTTAACTACTACAAATCATCAATTTTTATTGCTTTTTACTAATAAAGGAAAAATGCATCAAATAAAAGTGCATCAAGTACCTGAAGGTAGTAGAACCGCAAAAGGTATGCACATAGCTAATATTTTGCCTATGGAAGAAAATGAATGGGTGACTACGGTTTTAGCAGTAAGAGAATTTTCAGATAATAAGCATTTCCTTTTTGTAACAAAAAAAGGTATGGTAAAACGATCATCGGCTTCACTTTATGCTAGATCTCGCAAAACTGGGCTTATTGCTGTAGGTTTAAAAGATGATGATGAATTAGTAGTTGTTAGACCAGTTAGAGATAATAGTCATGTTGTATTGGCAACAGCTAATGGTTTGTCAATACGTTTTTCTTGCCAAGAAATACGATCTATGGGGCGTGGAGCGACAGGAGTAAAAGGAATTTCTTTGCGGCGTACTGATTTTGTAGTTGCATGTGTTATTTTAAAACCTGAAGATCAAACTACTGAAATAATGTCAATATCCGGTTTTGGTTATGGTAAGAGAACAAGGGTTGATTTATATAGAATTCAATCTAGAGGCGGAAAAGGAATTATAAATTTCAAAGTCACTTCAAAAACTGGAAATGTAGTTGGAGCAATGCCTGTACGTGATGATGATGGTTTGGTTTTACTCACTTCTGCCAATAAAATAGTGCGTATTGGAGTTGAAGATGTTAGATCCAAAGGAAGAGCTACAATGGGAGTTATGCTTGTAAGATTAGATGATAATGCGCATGTAGTTGGATTTGACAGAGTAGATGAAGGTGGAATACGTAAGGAAGAAGATGAGGAAAATTTTGACGAAATTTCAACTGATAGTGATTTATCTGTTGAAAGATCTTCATCTTCAGATAATTTACCGTTATCTGACGATGAAGAAAATTAATTACAGGAGGTAATTTTGATTTTTTTTAGAATTATAATAATTCTTTGCATTATTTTTTCCTTTATTTCTTTCTATGATATTCAAACTAAGGAAGATGATTTTTCCCAAATTCGCAATTCTTATGCAAAAAAAGATTGGATTGCCTCAGAGAGATTATTATTAAAATTTTTACGCAATGAATTAGATTTAGAAAAAACATGGCAAGCTTGGTTATTATTACTCAGTGTTAGTGAAAAATCTAATGCTAATACTGAATTAATATTATCGTACCTCGATGATATGTTTAGTATTTATTTAAATGATAATCATAAAAAAAAATATATTTTAGCAAAAATAACGGAATTTACAGATAAAAAAAATAATGTCAAAGAATCTATTGAAGCTTGGGAAAATTATATTTCTCTTACTTCTTTGACTTCAGATGAAACTTTTAAAGCTTTTAAAAAACTTATACAGTTGCATTTTAAAGAAGGAAATTTTGATATTGTTGAAGGAATTTTAAGGGAATGCACTACTTTATCAATATCTGATTCTGATAAAGCATACTGTTTTTATAATTTAGCTGATTTAAGGGCTGGTAAAGAGCAATGGGTTTCTGCAAGTGAACTTATTCAATTAGTACTAGTTATGAACATTTCAGATTATGAAAAAGCTCAAGCTTCTTTTTTATATGGCGATATTTTAGAAAATCAGAGAAAATTTAAAGAAGCTTTGACTTTTTTTGAAATTGCTTTAAAAAATTATGGCAATGCCGAAAGTGTTCAATTAAGAATAAATAATTTAAAAAAGATTCTTAAAATTAAATAGTGCTGATTTTATAATTTTTTTGATTGAATATATATTAATATCTACTGGAGAATTTTAATGATTCATCACTCTTGTGGTCTTATGGGTATTAGTAATCATGATGAAGCTGCAAAGCTTAACTATTTTGGGTTATATGCTCAACAACATCGTGGACAAGAAAGTGCTGGTATAGTTACATGGAATGGTCAAAGCCTTTTTGAACATAAAGGTATGGGTTTAGTACCAGATGTTTTTAATGAAAATGATTTTATTAAACTTAAAGGCAATACTAGTATAGGTCATGTTCGTTATAGTACAACTGGCGGTTCATATTTAAAAAACGCTCAACCTTTTGTTGTTCAATTTCAAGGTCTTAACATTTCACTTGCTCATAATGGAAATTTAGTTAATACAAAAAATTTAAGATTACTATTGGAAAAAAAAGGTGTTATTTTTCATACATCTAATGATTCTGAAGTATTGATTCATTTATTTGTAAGAGCATTACGTAAAATGAATTTTGAAGATGCTTTGAGAGATATGTGTTCTAAGATAGCTGGTGCATATAGTATTTTGCTTTTAGTAAATGATACTATGTTTGCTATAAGAGATCCCTATGGTTTTCATCCATTAAGTATGGGTAAATTAAATAATAGTATAGTTTTTGCTTCTGAGACATGTGCTTTTGATTTGCTTGAAGCAAATTTTATAAGATCTATTGAACCGGGTGAATTAGTAATTGTTAAAGGTGAAAATGTTACAAGTCAATGGATTTTTAGCAGTAACTTAGCAAAGCCTGAAAAGCCAAAACAGTGTATTTTTGAATTGGTGTATTTTGCAAGACCTGATTCGAATATTTTTGATGAAAACGTATATCTAGCTAGAAAAAGAATGGGATGGCAATTGGCTTATGAATCAACACCAGATGTAGATTTTATAATGCCTTTTCCAGATTCTGGAGTTTACTCTGCAGTAGGTTTTGCTCAGTGTGCAGAACTTCCATATGAACATGCTATGATAAGAAATCACTATGTAGGAAGAACTTTTATTCAGCCAACTCAAAATATGAGAAATTTTGGTGTTCGTATAAAAATTAATCCAGTACGGGAAATGATAGAAGGTAAACGTATATGTATTGTTGATGACTCAATTGTTCGTGGTACAACTATGACTACAAGAGTTAAGAAGTTGCGAGATTTAGGAGCAAAAGAAGTTCATATTCGTATATCCTGTCCCCCCGTTAAATTTCCATGTTACTATGGTATAGATTTTTCTTCTAAAGGTGAATTAATTGCTGCGAATCATAGTATTAAAGAAATACAAAAATTGCTCAATGTAGATTCTTTACATTATCTATCTCTTGAAGGTTTGTTGAGATCAGTTAATAATGAAAACCATTATTGTACAGCTTGTTTTACAGGTGATTATCCTGTTTCATGTGAAACAATTGAAGATGGTTGTTCATGTAATAGTAAAAATGATTAAATTTATTATAAATTAACTGTAAACCTTAATGAAAAAAATTGTGAAGGTTTTTTATTTATTTCTAGAGTAAAAAGGATTTTTAATGTCAATTCAAAATATTAAAGGCTTTGCTGATATTTTTGCTCCTCAAAGTCTATTATATACTTACATGGAAAATACTGCTCGAGATATTTTCTCTCGTTTTGGTTATTCAGAATTGCGAACACCAATTGTTGAATTTACAGAAGTTTTTAAACGCAGTATAGGCGATGAAACAGATGTTGTGCAAAAACAGATGTATACTTTTAAGGATCAAAAAAATCGTTCTTTAACTTTACGTCCAGAAGCAACTGCAGGTGTAATGCGAGCTTTTATTCAATCTTCTCTATATGCTAGAGAAAGTGTTAGTAAATTATTTACTTTTGGTCCAATGTTTAGATATGAACGTCCTCAGAAAGGTAGAATGAGACAGTTTCATCAGTTGAATTGTGAATGTTTAGGATCTCAATCGCCACATGTTGATGCACAAGTTTTATCTATGTTAGTTGAATTTATTAAGGCAATTAATATAACAAATTTTGAAGTTCAAATTAATTCTTTAGGATGTTCACAGTGTAGACCAGCATATCGTAAAAGATTGACTGAATTTTTAACTTCTTTAGATTCAAGTGCCTTATGTGAAGATTGTAAAAAACGAGCTCACACAAATCCTTTAAGAGTTCTTGATTGTAAAGTTCCTACTTGTTATGAACATACAATTAATGCTCCTCGTATTGATGAAAATATTTGTGTTGAATGTTCTGACCATTTTAGTGATGTTCTTCTTTACTTAGATGCAATTAATTTAGATTATATAAGAAATTCACGTTTAGTGCGTGGACTTGATTATTATTCTCGGACTACTTTTGAAATAGTATCTGGAGATGTAGGTGCACAGTCTTCTATAGCTGGTGGTGGTAGATATGATGGATTAGTTAAACAGTTAGGAGGTCCTGAAATTCCCGGTATTGGCTTTGCTTGTGGCATGGAGCGTTTAGCTTTACTTATGCCTGAAATGCAAGATTTAAGACCTGATTTTTATTTTGTAAGCATGGGAAAACAAGCTCAGCAAAGAGCCTTTTCTCTTGCGCATATTTTGCGAAAAGAAGGTTTAAAAGGTGACTTGAGTCAAAGCGGATCTTTTAAAAGTCAAATAAGACAAGCAGATAAGATAAAGGCTCGTTTTGTATTAATTATTGGTGATGAAGAATATGATAATGGTACCGTGACCATTAAAGATATGGATGGCGGTAGTCAGCAAAACCTTGCATCGCAGGATTTATTAAATTATATGCGCAATATTGTGCTTAATGTGAAATAATTAGGTGGAATTAAGGATGAATCAAGAAGTTAAAGAGCAAAATGTAAATATTCAGGCAGAACATCAACAATATATAACGACATTAGGTAATTGGAAAAGAACGCATAATTGTGCGTCTTTAACCATAGTAAATGATGATGAAGAAGTATGTCTTATGGGTTGGGTTCAATATAGACGGGATCATGGTGGTTTGATTTTTGTTGATATGCGTGATCGCTATGGTTTAACTCAAATAGTATTTTCCCCAGAAGTTGCTGAAAAAGCTCATGAACTTGCTAATATTTTGCGTTCTGAATATGTATTTGCAGTCAAAGGTAAGGTTCGTCCAAGACCAGAAGGAATGACAAATCCTCAAATGATAACAGGTGAAATTGAAGTAGTTGTTACTGAATGGAAATTGTTAAATACTTCAAAAACACCTGCATTTTCAATTGAAGATCGCTGTGATGCTGGTGAAAATTTGCGTTTACAGTGGAGATACTTAGACTTAAGACGGCCTAAAATGATACAGAATTTTCATATGCGTCATAAAGTTATGCAATTAGTACGTAATTTTTTAGATAGACAAGATTTTATGGAGATTGAAACTCCTATTCTTACTAAATCAACACCAGAAGGTGCAAGGGATTTTCTTGTGCCGAGTAGAGTGAATGAAGGGCAGTTTTTTGCATTACCTCAGTCACCTCAAATTTTTAAGCAATTATTGATGGTTTCTGGATTGGATAGATATTTTCAAATTGTTCGTTGCTTTAGAGATGAAGATTTGCGAGCTGATCGCCAGCCTGAATTTACTCAAGTTGATATTGAGATGAGTTTTTGTGATGAAGAAGATATCATGAGTTTAGCTGAAAATTTAATGATTGATATATTTAAAAATGTAAAAAATATTGAAATACCAAGTAAATTTCCACGTATGACTTATAATACTGCAATGGAAAAATATGGGGTTGATAAGCCAGATACTCGCTTTGGTCTTGAACTTGCAGATATAACGAAAGATGTTCACGGCTCTAATTTTAAATTATTTGCAAAAGCTGAGCTTGTTAAAGCTTTTAAAATTTCAGGTGGTGAGAATATTTCTCGTAAAGAAATTGATGAATTTACTGAATATGTTAAAATTTATGGTGCGCAAGGTTTAGCATGGATTAAGATTAGAGAAAATGAGTGGCAGTCTCCAATTGCAAAATTTTTATCAGATGAAGAACGAAATGCTATAGCTAAGGCTTTAGATTTACAAGTAGGAGATATTGCATTTTTTCAAGCTGGTGAAAGTTCCATGGTTAATGCTGCGCTTGGTAATTTAAGAGTACATTTGGGTAATTACTTAAAGTTGATTCCTGAAAATACTTTTAATTTTCTTTGGGTTACTGATTTTCCTCTTTATGAATATGATGCTGATGAAAATCGTTATGTAGCTTGTCATCATCCTTTTACGTCACCGGCAAAAGGGCATATGGAATTAATGAGTATAGATCCAGCTAATGCTTATGCAAGAGCTTATGATTTAGTGCTTAATGGAAGTGAAGTTGGAGGTGGGTCAATTCGTATTCACTCTGGTCAGGATCAAAGACAAATGTTCAGTACTTTAGGTTTTTCTGATGAAGAAGCTGAAGAACAGTTTGGTTTTTTAATGACTGCCTTAGATCATGGTGCTCCACCACATGGGGGCATTGCTTTTGGTTTAGATCGTTTAATAATGTTGCTATGTGATGCTCCAAGTATTCGTGATGTTATAGCCTTTCCAAAAACTCAAAAAGCTACATGTCTTTTAACTAGTGCACCCGATAATGTTTCTTCTAAGCAGTTACGTGAACTTGGTTTGCGTTTACGAGAAAAGCAAGTTAATTAATAAAATAATTTTATGCTTTACAAAAGCAAGTTTGAACTTATATTTATGAAGAGTTCAATAATTGATGCTTTGATTTTTAAAAAAAGGTAGGGGGAAACTTTTTAGTTAAGGCTAAGGTTTCCCTTTTTTAATTTTAGGAATTTATTTGTATATAGTAATATTATATGCTAAATTCTAGGGGTTAATATGGCTCTATTGCCTTTGCGTAAATATCCGGATCCAATTTTAGCGAAAGTCTGTCAACCAATTTTAAATGTAAATGAAGAAATTCGTACTTTAGTAAATGATATGGTTGAAACTATGTATGAAGCTCCAGGTGTTGGATTAGCAGCGCCTCAAGTTGGTCATTCAATCCGGTTAATTGTTATGGATGCTTCAGGAAAAGATCAAGAAAATGATTTGATTGTTTTAATTAATCCCGAGCTTGAGCTTTTTGGTGAATGTATTAAAAGTAGTCAAGAAGGTTGTTTATCTGTACCTTTTAATTATCGTTCTGATGTTCAAAGGTTTAGTTCTGTTAGAGTAAAGTTTATAGACCTTGACGGAAATACTGTTGACGAAATATGGCATGATTTTAAAGCGATTGTAATTCAACATGAATATGATCATTTACAAGGAAAACTTTTTATTGATCATATTAGTCGCTTACGTCGTACTATGTTTGATAATAAAGTTAAAAAAAATTTAAAAAAAACTGTAGATTAAACCATATGTCAAAAAAATTTAATATTGTATTTATGGGAACACCACCTTTTGCAGCTCAGATATTAGAAAGCCTGATAAAATGGGATGGATGTAAAATCATTGCAAGTTATTGTCAACCTGATAGACCCACAGGTAGAGGAAAAAAATTAGTAGCACCTGCTGTAAAAATAGTATCACAAGAAAATGATATTCCAGTTTTTCAGCCTCTTAATTTTAGTGATGATAAAGATCATGATGTATTAAAAAATTTGAAACCTGATTTTTTAATAGTAGCAGCATATGGACTTATTCTTCCTCAAAAAATATTATCGATTCCTACTTTTGCTCCAATAAATATTCACGCATCATTGTTACCATTTTATAGAGGAGCAGCACCAATTCAAAGAGCTATAATGGATGAGCAAAAATTTACTGGTGTTTCTATAATGAAAATGGAAAAGGGATTAGATACAGGACCTGTTTATCGAAAAGATGTTATAAGTATAGGTGAACATACTTCTGAATCACTTCATCAAGCTTTGGCAATACTTGGTGCATCATCCCTCATTAAAGTTTTAGAAATTTTTTCAAAAGAGGGTAGGGCGGAAGCAGTTGAGCAAGAACACTCTAAAGCAACTTATGCGGCAAAATTAAAAAAAGAAGAAGGTTTTATAAATTGGAAACAAAGTGCTTCAAAAATTCATGCCCAAATTTGTGGGGTCACTTTTTGGCCGGCCGCTCAGGCTCGCATTTTAAGAGACGAAAATATTTTTTTTGATGTAATCATTGGACCGGGCTGCATTGGTCCTAGAGTAGTAATAGAGGACGAAAAATTAGAAAATGCCAAAAGTGATGTTTTAACAGGTACTATTTACCGTTTGAAGGATGGAAAAATTGCAGTTTCAACCCTCGACTTTTGGTATATACTAAGTACTATTAAACCCAAGAGTAAAAAAGAAATGAGTGCTCAAGCTTTTGCTAATGGCTACTTAAGTAAAGGCTATGGACCTTTAGCAGTAATGCAAGGAAAATAATTATATGTTTGGGGTAAAAAAAAATCCTATGTCTTTACCGAAATCAATTTACAATGGAGTTGGAAAATCTCTTTTTATTGGACTTATGTGTTTTTCATCCTTTGTTCTTTGTTTTACTATAGCTTTGGCATGGCTTATACCATATGTAGGTTTTTCTGCTATTCACTCATGGTTGCCATTTATTTTTGGAGGAATTTTTTTATTACTTATATTAGCAATATCTTGGCTCTGTTTAGGTCTTTGTTATTATGTTTACACTGGAAAAAATTTTATAGGCTTAAAAAAAATTCATGGATTAACAGTAAAGTTAATGTTTCCACTTATGGAATTGTTAGGCAGAGCTTTGGGTGTTTCACGTGAAAAAATTCGGTTATCTTTTATTAAAGTTAATAATGAAATAGTTTTAAGTAAATTTAATATTATAAATAATAAAATTTCTGCAAAAAAAATTTTATTATTATTACCACATTGTATTCAAGAAGCCAATTGTCCACACCGCCTCACTTTAAAATCTGACAACTGCAAAAAATGTGGCAATTGTCCTTTAGGTGCTATTTTAAATTTAAGTGAAGATTATGGATTTTCAGTCGCAGTTGCAACAGGTGGAACTATTGCAAGAAAAATAGTTGTTGATAGAAAACCAAAATTAATTTTAGCTGTAGCCTGTGAGAGAGACTTAACTTCAGGTATACAGGATACATATCCTTTGCCAGTATATGGTATTTTAAATGAACGTCCTTTTGGTCCGTGTTTTAATACTCAAGTTAATTTAGATTTTTTGCAAAATGCCTTAAAAATATTTGTAAGTAAAGAATAATTTATGACTTCAAAAAACTTTAAAAATAAAAATTTTGATGCAAGAACACTAGCTTTAAAAGCTTTATTAAGTATAATTTCAGGGCAAGGCAGCCAAGCAGTAGTTGATAATTATTTGAAAAAGTATTATTTAAATTTACCAGAACAATCACTTTTAAATGAACTTGTATATGGTACACTGAGGTTTTATTTTAGAATTGATAGTGTTTTAAATAAGATTCTTCCAAAACTTAATAATCTTCCTGATTTGGTTCAAATGATTTTAAGAATGTCTTCTTATGAAATTATTTTTTTATATAAAATTCCTGAATATGCAACTGTTAATTTTGCAGTTCAAAAAACAAAGGAAGTTTATGATGTTAAGCTTTCACAAGTAGTGAATGGTGCATTAAGGTCTGTTTTAAGATTTGACGATGAAATTTACAATAAATCTTTTTATAAGAAATCATGTGATTTTTTTTCAATGCCTTCTTGGTTGTATGGTTATTTTGTAAAAAATTATGGTGTTGAAAATTCTCAACAACTAATGAAATCTTTTTTGAAAAGACCTTCCAAGGTTATACGTTTAAATCCTTTGCATTCAAAATATGAAGAACTAAATTTTTTGTTTAAAGATAAATATAATTTTATTCCTGTTGGCTATTCAGGATTTATTTTGCCTGACAAAGATGTATTGCGAACTATTGATGAATTGTCTTTTGATAAATTGCAAACTGATGGAGCTTTATCATGGCAGGGGGCTGGTTCACAAATAATTTTAAAAAAAATTTTTGAAGCTTGTCCGTATTTAAAAAATATCAAATTTTGGGATGCTTGTGCCGGTCAAGGTGGTAAAACTTTGGCTTTAACGGAACAGGGTGTTAAAATAGAGATAGTTTCAGATATTTCGTTGAAGCGTTTAAAATTATTAAAAAAAAATATTCACAGACTCAATCTAAAGCAACCTAAATTTGTTTGTGCAAATTTTTGTGACGACTGGAATTTTTATAGCAATTATAAATGGGATGGTAGTATACTTTTAGATGTTCCATGTTCTGGATTTGGTACGTTATTAAAAAAACCAGAAATAAAAATTCTTAGAAAATATGAAGATGTTCAGGATTTAATTTTGTTGCAAAGTAAAATGTTGAACAAATCAATTAACTATTTAAGTGAAAATCAGTATATTGTTTATATAACTTGTACTTATAATCCCTTTGAAAATGAAAAATTAATTAATGATTTTCTATCTAAAAATACTAATATAAGAAAAAAAATGGAATGTCATATAGGTTTTGAAGATAATTGCGAAGGTATGTATGCTGCAGTTTTAGAAAAAATTTGATTTTAAATTGCCCCAAGTTTTATAAATTAACTTAAGGCAATTTTAGATTGTTTCATGTGAAACCAGCATGCTATTTTTTAATTATTTCTCCTGTTCTATGCCCATACTTGTCAAAATTTTATATAATTCTTCTTGGTTTGTATAAGTGATAGTGATTCTGCCCCTTTCCTCATTTCCACTAATGGATGTTTTGAAAGAAAGATGGTTTTTCATAATTTCTTGTAAATTTTTAAGATAAGCTGATTTTGTTCTATTAGAAACTTTTTTTGGAGGTTTATCTATGTTTTGCTGTTCTTCATTTATAGGACTATCTTTTTTTTCTAAAGCATTATTTTCTTCAACATTGTCCCAAGGAAAAAAGGAATTAGTTTTATAAAAAGTAACTGCTGCTTCAGAATCTCGAACGCTTAATGAATTTTTGAGTATATGGTCGTGTAGAGAATTTTGTGCTTCAGTACTATCTTGTAAGCTTAAAATAGTTCTGGCGTGACCAGCTTGAATTGTTCTATTATTTACAGATTCTTGAATAGGCTCACTTAATTGTAATAAGCGTATGGTATTGGCAAGAGCAGAGCGACTTTTTCCTAATCTCTTTGCTAGCTCATCTTGAGTTATTCCACATTCTTCACGTAATCTTTGAAGAGCAACAGCTTCTTCTATTGGAGTAAGGTCTTCGCGTTGAATGTTTTC
This sequence comes from uncultured Desulfovibrionaceae bacterium, assembly GCA_964368885.1. Lineage (GTDB taxonomy): Bacteria > Desulfobacterota > Desulfovibrionia > Desulfovibrionales > Desulfovibrionaceae > CAYJAD01. The sequence goes on from CAYJDL010000030.1 coordinate 16,485, forward strand.
AATTAAAGCAGCTGCCATTACTTCTTCGTCATTCATTTCTTTGATGAATACTGGCACTTCACTCAGACCAGCAATTTTTGCTGCTCTAAAACGTCGCTCTCCAGCAACTATTTCAAAGTTTTTACTTTGTTCAATAGGGCGAACTAAGATAGGTTGTATTATGCCTTGTTCTTTAATAGAATTTGCTAATTCATCAAGCCCTTTTTCATTAAAGAGTCTTCGAGGTTGATTAAGGTTAGGTATAATATCTGAAATTGGTAAAGTTGAAGCGGAATAGTTTTTTTCGGTAGGTTCGGATGTACTCCAAAGAGCATCTAACCCTCGTCCCATTCTTGGTAAATTACTCATATATTACTCACG
>CAYJDL010000031.1:0-3775 GCA_964368885.1 uncultured Desulfovibrionaceae bacterium
AATGTGCAAAACATCTTCATCTTCATCAAGAATTACTTCTTCAAGATATTTTCTAAATTTTATGTGATCTTTTTCAGCAATAAGACATAGAGAATCAGCTCCAAGAATTTGAACAACAGCCTTAACTACTTTATGACGCAAAATTTCAGACGCTTGATCTATAAATTTTAACAATAAAGGAACAGCCTTAATATTTTTTAATTCACCAAGTGCATCAATAATAATGGAGGCCACTAAAGGCGAACAAGTGCTTAAAGACTGAACTAAAGTATTTATAGCACTGTCAGCTCTAATTTTAGTTAAAGCTTCAACTACTGAAAATTGCACCCATTCTTCATCTTGCATTGCTTGGTGTAAAGCTTTAGAGGCTTCGGGATACGCAAGATTCCCAAGACTCATAGCCGCTTGATATCGCACATTTACTTCAGGATCTTTTAGCAAAGCCTCGCAAAGCGGGGGCACTGCCAGCTTGCTTTTGGAGTGACCTAAAATATCTGCCATAAAAATACGAATGTCTACGTCATGATGACGTAAAAGAGGGTTTAATGAGGCAATATCGTCGCAACTAATTTCACGCAAAATATCCATGGCAACATTGCGTAAGGAAGAATCATCACTGTGAAGAAATGGTAGCATTTTCTGGATTGTCTTTGGACCTCTAATTTTGCGCAAGGCATATTCAGCAGCTTCTTGAATACCAACGTTTTTGCTTTTAATATGGTTACTTAAAACTGGAATAGCCTCAACTAATCCAAGGTCGCCAGCCTCAAAAGCAGCACTTCTAATAGCATCATTATCACTTCCTAGAAGTGCTTGTAAAATTACTTTGGGATCTTGATATGTTTGTGTGCTCATAAATATATTCCTTCTTGGAAATTAGCCTTTTATGGCGATTAAAAGTGCGCTTGCCATGGAATCTATATCCAAAGTATGATCAGATAGATTGGCATCAACAATGGCTTTTGGCATACCGTACACCACACAAGAAGCTTCATTTTGGGCCATGATATACCCCCCTTTTTCCTTAAGGGCGCGTATTCCATCAAGCCCGTCACTTCCCATGCCAGTTAGAATAAGACCAATGGCACGCCTTGGAAGGCAATCAGCTATGGATTGCATAAGCTCAGTGGCAGAAGGTTTATATAAAGCTGATGTTGGCTCTTCTGATACTTCAAGTTCTTGCAAAGGTCCTTTCATGCGTAAGCGTAAATGTTTTCCACCTGGTGCAATGTAAGCATGACTTTGCTTTGGGCGCTCTCCATTAACAGCCTCACTTACGCTAATTGCACAAGTACTATCAAGACGCTTTGCAAAAGGACCAGTAAATGCCGCTGGCATATGTTGAGCAATAAGTATTGTAGCCGGAAAATTCGCAGGCAAAGCCGATAAAAGCTTTTGCACTGCCGGAGGGCCACCTGTTGAAACGCCAATGCCAATAATATCTCTATGCCCCTTACAAACCTTATAAGAAGAAGTTGAAGAGGATAGTCCGTTTGTTGTGTTAATAGGTTTAGCGGATAATGTACTGACCACGCTTTTTGAGTTTAATACACTTGAAGTCCTTTTCGTGCTAAAACGTAATTGCATTAACGACTTTCTTTTAGCAAGTAATTTTACCTTTCGAGTTAAATCTTGTCCAAAAATGTCTTTAGAGCTTTGAGATTTAGGTAAAAAATCTAAAGCACCAGCTTCCAAGGCTTTTAAAGTTGTTTCGGCTCCACGTTCTGTAAGAGAACTGACCATAATAGTAGGTGTAGGCTTTATTTTCATAATTTCTTGTAAAGCTTCAAGCCCATTCATCCTGGGCATTTCTACATCTAAAGTTATTACATCTGGATCTAATGTTTTTAATTTTTCAATGGCATCTTTACCATTGTATGCCATTCCTACAACTTCAATATCCTTATCGCTTGAAAGAATATTTTTTATAGCTTTACACATAAAGACTGAATCATCTACGATAAGAACCTTTACCACGGTAAGCTCCAAGGTGCGCAAAGTTTGTTTAGATATGAAATCTAGTTAATATATTTTTTCTCTTTTCAAATTAAGCGTACCTTAATGCATTCATATTTACAAGATGAAATTCTTTTCATAATTTTTAACATAAAAACAAACAGTTACCAAATGAACTTAAAATCATCTTAAAATTTGTATACGCAAATGAATTATATTTAAAACCCAAAAAACTAACTTACAGTGGCAAATATCACAATAACTACGAGTTACCTTTAACATTTCTATAAAAGCAAAACATTTTAAAATACCATTAGTTAGAATAGAAAATAACGACTTTATGAAAACTGTGTGTGTAGACTTCCTACATATAAATAGAATCTCTGCATGTCAAGATTTTTTTGCTTCTTTATTATCAAAACTTACAAATTTAAATTATAATAATACATTCTAGGGTACACTGGTTGAATCACTTTTTGAGTGGTTGAAAGTTTTTTCGAAAGACCAACCCAGCGGTGGGGAGGTCGTTTGCGTTAGACAAGTCTTTGAGTCTTACGCAAGTCAAGAGCAAAGCGACTTGGGGAAATCTTTTTTTACAAAAAGTTTTCCCCAAAAAACTTAGCAATCTAGGCTTTCCTTAAAAATCTATTGCGCTGGCGTATTGGTAAGACGTTGATTAACTGCATGGGCACCATCAGAGCTTTGCATAACATCGGCTAATTTTTCAACCACACTTTGGTCATATGCCTTGTCGTTTTCCCGCAAAATATTTAAGGCTTTTTCCACAGGCAAACTTGAGCGAAAAGCACGTGGGCTAACCATAGCACTAAAGGTATTAATGATACTAAGTACTCTACCGTATAAAGAAATTTCATCGCCTTGCAACTTATTAGGGGAACCAGTACCATCTAATTTTTCATTCATTTGTAAAATTGCCATGGGTACCGGAATGCCAAAATCAATGGTGCTAAGAATATTGTACGCATATTCTGGTATTCTACCAAGTTCAGCTTGTTCTTCAGCAGTGAGTTTTTCAGTTTTTGATAATAGATCTCTTGGAACAAATATCCTACCAATTTGTGAAAGAACAGCAGCTGTAGAAAGAGTATCCTTGTCTTTTCCTTCAAGTGACATTTCATCAGCTAATAGCTCAACTAAGCGACGCATAAGTGTGGAATGCCCAGCAAGATAAGGATCAACTCTTTCAATGGTTCCTACCAATGCTTCAATCGTGCTCATTTGCTGTTTATTTCTCTTTTCGCTGTTACGTCTAAATTCGGTAATATCTTGCATAGTTATAACAGCTGCTGCTATATCATCTTCGCTATCTACAAATGGAAAGAGCGTTGCTCTAAAAAGTCTATCTTCACCCTTTAGATGCAGAATAAGCTCAATAGTTTTAGACGTTTCTGTGCGTGAAACAGTAGAAATAGCTTCTTGAACTTGAAAAGCCGCCTTTTCTGGCACAATATTATGCAAGTTTTGATTTTGTAACTCTTCTTCATTTTGATCTATAATCTCAGCAAAGGCTCGATTAGCAAGATGTAATTTTCCGCTAACATCTGCCATAATAAGCCCTACGTCCAAAGAAACATTAATACTGTCTAAAAGACCTTTTTGCTTACGAATAACTTGATAGAGTTTTCTAAATTCTTCAGCCACGGTGCGTTGTTCACGACCAATCATAATCCACCAAACTAAGGCAAACATAAGCAACACACTAAGACATAGGAATGTGCCTGCACCATAAATAAGATTAAAGCTTTGGCTTAATTCTTCTTCAACAATTTTAGCATCAATTTCTTGAATAAACATCCAA
>CAYJDL010000031.1:3785-16598 GCA_964368885.1 uncultured Desulfovibrionaceae bacterium
TTAAAACTATCTATCTTCTGCCCAATAGAATAAACATATCCTGAGCCTGTAACAGAAAGACGACGCTCAAAGGGTAATTTCTTGGCATCAGCCGACACCTCAAACCCCTCAGGTAGAGCTTTAGTTGAATCAGAGCGCACAACTTCCCACACGTTACCATTATATTGTAAGATATTAGCCGATAATTCTTGATTTTCCCCTGCTGTGCGATTAAGGAAGTTTGCAAGATTTCCGGTAACATTTGTACTTATTAAAAAGGCCGAAAGAGGCTTGTCCGATTCTTGTTGTTCAGCCATAATTGGCGATACATAATCTAAAATCATTCCCGTTGAAGAATTACGCACAGGTGCATAGGCAGTTTTATTAGTATCCACAGCTCTCATAATAGTTTTAATCTGCCCAGCTGTTAAAGGAGCAGGCCTTGGTCCAGATGAAAGCAAGGTGTTTCCACTGGCACTAACAATACGCGCGTCTAAAAGACCATTATAAGCCGTAAAGTCCAGTAAAATATTACGCATCATGGGCACAAGTTCAACATAAGACGCAAGGTCTTCACTGTTGCCTTCAAGGCTTTCCAAGTCATTAAGCAGTTTTGCATTACTATCTGACAAATGCGAAAGGTCTTGAGCAAAGATACTGATTTGCGGATTTTGACTAAATCTGCCGGCCTGACTTATAAGACTTTCTTCCCAATAGTTAATGCTTACAATGGCACCATGGACATTTAGCAATAAACGTTCTTCTTGACTTTCAAGAATATCGTCACGCTGAGCAGAATAAAAAGTGTGACATAGCAAAGCAGTAATACCGCAAAAAGCCAAAACAACTCCGGCAAAAATTATTAAGCGGGATTTTTTCATACCACTTTGTGAAGCAGTTGCATTTTGTTTTTCGTTATACATGATTTATCTCCGTTATTTTTTTGGGTCATTTTTTTTTGGGCATTACATGCATCCATCTGTTCTTTTCGTTAACGGAATACTGCGGAATATAGTTGCGTATTCTAGTATGAGAAAGAACATTGCGAGAAAGGTTGTCCAAAATATATATATCCCCATCAATATATACTGCTAAAACGGCATGAGCAAGTCTTAAAATTGTATCTCTTACTACAACAATACGCATTTGCTCCATAGGAAAATCAAAACTACGCAAAGTAAAATATTTTGCAATGGCATAGTCTTCGCAATCACCAGAAATTCGCTTAAATTCTGCCGGAGTCGCCCAATAATCTGGAGCTTTATAAGCTCTTGGGTCTTGCTTATACGGCCATTGATTCCAAAAATTATTAACTATTTTTATTGTGGGGAGGTGGGCTTTTCCTTCAACCTTTTTTTTCAGTGAGTCCCAAGAGGTTCCACTGTTAAGTTTGCTACCGGGTTTTAAAATATTATTTTTATAATGACGTTCTTGTACGCTAAGCCACTGTTTTAATCCCTTCATAGATCCTTTAAATTCAACGGACCCAAAAAGTCGTGGAACTGCGGCTGCATAAGCTTTAGATGTAAAGGGAGTCGTCAATAGTGAGAAATAGTTTACCCCTAAACATAACAACAAGCTTAAGAAAATACGTAAAAAACACTTTACGCAATAATTTTCTTTTATATTCATGTTATGACTCATAATTAAGTGAGTTATTGATTATTTTTCCATATATGATAGTTTTTCATTATCATATCAACGGTTTTAGCACTTTGAGTATGAACATTATATTTATTTAAAATGGTCTTACGAGCGTTTTTTCGAATATTATCCAAACTTTTATTTTTTAGTAAAAGATCTATTACAATATCTGCCAAAGCATGACCATCATTTTGATTATATAGAAAACCATTTTTCCCATGTGTTATTACTTCTTGAATGGGACCACTATCGCCAGCAACAACAACACATTCGCAGCTCATAGCTTCAAATATCCCTGAAGACAAAGCTTGTGGCGCACAAAGGTATATATGCACACTTGATGCTTGTAAAAGGCTACGATATTCCTTAAAAGGATGAAACTGAACAAAATGAACACGTTCCTGATCAAACTCAAAGTTGTCGCTTAGCATTTTTTGCCATTTTTTTACTTGGGAATTTTCTTTCCCTGCATTACCTGACATGATAAGAATGTGGCACTTAGGTCGTTTTTCCAAAACAATTGGCAAAGAATATAAAAAAGCAGGCCAAGCATTTTGGGACTCTAAGCTACGTCCGGAAAACGTAACCAATTCTTCAACCTTAGTTAAATCACATCCATCAACACAAAATCGCTCGCCATCCTTTGGAACAAAAAGTTCTGTGTCAATTCCCTCATGAAACACTTTAATTTTATTCGATAACATGCTAGGATATAATGATTTTTGCCACTTTGTTGACGTATAAACCATATGTGCTTCATGCAAGGCATTCCACTGGAAAAAATTACGCACTCTATCAGGTGAGAAGTCTAAAGTCGGATAAGACTTGCCCTTATTAAATAAAGTGAAGGTTGTTCCATTTTCATGAAACCCTTCAGCATAAGCTACTAAAAAAGCATGTGGAAACACATCACGTATATACAGTGAATACCCAAGCCCTGCATTGGCAATAACTATATCTGCTACAAAGCCCTTACTTTTTAATCTTTCTAAGATATTACCCATGTGCGTAGCCCTACGAAGTCCACGTACCGCTTCTTGCTCTGCTCTATCTTTAATGCTAGGCATAGGAGGTGGGTTAATAAGAATTCTCCCAACATTTGGGATACGCACGTCATGACGAGAACGATTAGTCACAAATAGCACTTTAGTATCTTCGTTGCTGGCTAATTTGCTAGCTGCCCCCCTAAAAGGACCGGGAAAGCTATGAGGCAAAAAGAGAATTCTCATAAAAACCTCTTTATGTAGGAACGGTTTTAAGCTGTAACTGCTTAATAAAGCGTTTGCCTTCGTCAGTTGCGCTATAAGCATGCAAAGCTGCTATAACTCTTGGGTCAAACAAGTGTTTATCTTTATCCAGTAAATGCAAGGTTTCTCTTAAAGTTTTTGCCTTGCGATAGATGCGGGGGCGCAAGATGGCGCAAAAAACATTTGACACACTTAATATTCGGGAAATAAATGATATTTCATCACCTTTTAAGTTGTTGGGATAGCCAGAACCGTCCATATTTTCATACATTTGGTTGATTGTTTGTTGAACAGGAAGCCCAAAGTCAAAGTCAGCCAAAATAGTACAGGTTTTGTCAACGTGAGTTTTCATCAAAGCTCTTTCTTCATCGGTAAGTGCTCCTTTTTTATTTAAAAGCTTTGTTGGGAGACTTAACATACCAATTTGACTAAGAGCAGCAGCAATGTGTACTGTTTTTAATTGCTCTTCGTTTCACTTAAGGTTAACTGCCAATTTTACAGCAAGTTGGCCATAACCCCAAGGATTGTCCGAATAAATACGGGTTAACATGTTCGATGGCCATAGTTAAAACTTGAATTAACTGCTCAACTCTTGCTTGTTCTTTTTCCCTTTCAAGTAGCATTTGAGTTACGTCTCTATAAACCGAAACGACTCCGTCAACCTTCTTTTGAGCTCCAAAATATGGGGTGCAAACAGCTTGTAAGAAGAGTAGTTTATCTTGAATAGTAATTTTTTCTTCAAAAGTATGCGTTCTTGCAGTTCTCACAACTCGATCTAATTGCCTTTGTAAACGTTCAGCGGCATCTGGGTTCATAATGTTGCCCATTTTATAGCCATACAAAGACTCAATGTCATGATGAACCATCTTACCGAAAGAGTTGTTGGCATATTGGATATTGCCTAAACTGTCTGTTAACACAACGCCATCGACCAATGTAGCATTAATACCATTAAGAATTTGTTGTTTTGTGCTTACATCTTCGTATAATTTAAGCATATTTTGGTTGATATTACGTTCACCTCGATAAATGAGAAACCACCAGCCAAGAATTACTATAAGAAGGGTAATACCAACGGTACCACCGACCATTAAAGTCATAATCAATTTAAAATTATTATAAAACTCTTCTGCAAGATATGATGGTTGTTCATGAGTTATCATCATATCATAACCTTCCAAAGGAACACCAACTGAATAAACTTCTTCACCATTGCTAAGTGTTCTTTCTTGTAAAGGTAGTGACGCATTTCTAGGTGCTAACCAGCCGGCCATAAAGCTTAAGGTGCCACCATTTAAATCCGCAAATTCTAGTAACTCTTCAGAATCATCCGTCCACTGCATCAGTCTATAAGGAGCAATTGTGCCAACTTTATTTTCTAAAATTTTTGCTAAAACTGTTTCCAAAGGAATATAGAGCATAATTACAGATACAGGTTTTGTAAGATCCAAGTCCGTATAGTCCGGCGGAAAAATAGGATAGGACAAATTTGCCATTAGCCCATTTGGACTATCAAAAATAGATGAAAAATATGCTTTTCCACTGGTTAAAGTTTTACGCATAAGATTGTCTTGCGCAGGAGTTAAAGTCTTTATATGTTCAGATGACATAAAAAGTGGTTTTAACTCTGTATCCCAAATCCCTACATCAACTACATCTTCTTCTTGACGCATAAAGGTTAAAAGTTCTTGTTGAAGGGCATCCTTAGTACTTTGAAGATCTAATTCCCCAGTACCGCTTTGCTTTGCCCACGAGGGTAATTTACCGCTGTCTAGTTTCATATTATGAAGAAGATATTCGGCACTATAAAGGCGTATCATATCTTTAGAAACAAAACGTTTTGTATCTTTTTGTAAGTTGTCAAGCCATAATTTAACGGATGCAGCTTTAGTTTTTGCATCTGCTGTTAAAGTTATGTGTAAATTATTTTGCATATTCTCTGTGGCTGTTTGCAAAGAATACATTGCAAAAATTGCCGAAGAACCTATCATGGTTGACATGATAAGCAATGCTAACAAAATGCTAGTGTAACGTGTTTTTTTAGGTGAAAATTGCGACAAATTTGTATCCTACCTTTCACGAAGCGCGTTTTGATGTGCTTTCAAAATAGGTTTTAAAATATAATCTAAGATAGTTTTGCGTCCAGTTAAAATATCTGCTGTTGCTGTCATACCTGGAATAATTGGTAAGGTTTCATCATGATATATAATACCATTTTTTTGAGTGCGCAACTTTGCAAGATAAAAAACCTCACCTTGTTTATCTTCAATCGTATCAGCACTAATTTGCTCCAAGACGCCCTCAAGACCACCATAAATACCAAAATCGTAAGCGGAAAATTTAACCATAGCCTTTTGGTTTGGGTGCAAAAAGGCTACATCCGAAGGACGCACCTTAACTTCAACTAAAAGCGTATCATCAAGCGGTACAATTTCCATTATAGGCTCACCTGGCTTAACAACACCACCAATGGTATTGATGTGAATTTGCTTTACAGTTCCATTAACCGGTGCTCGCATAACAGTTCTTGTAACTCTGTCACTACCAGCGGATAAAGTTTCTTTCAAAGAATTAAGTTCACCACGATACTTATTAATTTCTTCTGTTATAGCTGCATCCAATTCTGCCTTACGAAAAGCAATACGTTGCTTTGCTTCCGTTGCTGCAGCTTGAGTTTTAGGAATAGAAGCAGCAAGACCGTTAAGTTCTCCTTCAAGGTTAGATACTTTTTGTTCCAAATCCAAAAATTCAATTCGAGAATAGTTTTTACGCTGCAATAACGGTGCAACAGTGTTACGTTGTTCCACCGCAAGAGCCAAGTTACGAGCCACAGATGCCTTACGAGTTTCTTGTTCTTCTACTTCACGCATTCGTTGATTGTATTGTGATTCAAGCAAGCGTATTTCGCTTTCGCGTTGTAATATTCTTGCTTCCATAACAGTTATTTGATCTCGCACTACTTGCGGAGCGGACTCTTGAACATCCTTTGGAAAAATAGGATCTTTACCTGACAGTTCTGCCTCAAGACGTGCAATAGCAGCACGACTTTCAAGAGATTTGGAAAATGCGTCCCTAAAGGTAGAAGCTGCAACTTCATTGTCTAACCTAGCAAGAGGTGTACCCTTGGTAATAACTTGTCCTTCCCTTACTAAAACCGCTTGCAATATACCACCTTCAAGGTTTTGAATCATCTGTGTACCTTGAGACGCAATAACCTTACCTTCAGCTCTAGTAACTTCATCTACTTCTGCCCAAGCAGCCCAAGCAACAAAAATTACAATAAATAACCCCGTTGCAATGGAAAGCATACGAACATGAGCTGTAGGATTTCTCTGCAAAGCAGCTTCCACCACGTCCGCATAAAGCAGGTCAGATGGCTTTATTTTATTTTTCTCTCTTTGTACGTTTTGAGCTGCAGTCATAGCAGCTTCCATTTCCGACATAGAAGATGACTGTTGATTTTGATTAATCGGATTTTGTTTTTCCATATTATCCCTCGAAACTCATAACAATTATTGAATTTTTATACATTAATTTCTTTTGATTCTTCGCCCTTACTAGCGGAAGTATTGCGCAACTTATCTATGACTAAATCCTTAGGTCCATCGGCTACAATACGCCCGGCATCCATAACAATTAATCTATCAACAAGTTTAAGCATACTCATGCGATGTGTGACCAAAATCAAAGTTTTATTTTTCATGTGTTGTAAAAGCCTTGTCTGCACCATATGTTCAGACGAAGTATCCATATTACTGGTAGGTTCATCCAATATAAGAACCTCAGGGTCACGAACAAGAGCTCTTGCTAAACCAATCGCTTGGCGTTGACCACCAGATAAAGCCTTTCCTTGCTCTCCTACTTGAGTACCGAAACCTTCAGGTTTTGTGCGAATAAAGTCTGTAACACTAGATATAGAAGCAGCACGCAACATACGCTGATCGCTCACAAAAGGGTCTCCAAGTACAATATTGTCTCTAACAGTGCCGTAAAAAAGAACTGTATCTTGAGGCGCAAAACCTACCCTTGTGCGCAAATCTGTACCTGCCATTTGGCGTATATCAATACCTCCAAATTTAACCGCTCCGTCTTTTGGCTGATATAAACCTATAAGAAGTCGAATTAGTGTAGACTTACCCGATCCCATACGTCCAATTACACCTACTTTTTCTCCAGGGGCAATGTGCAAAGATAATTCCTCAACAGCTGTACGAGCTGCATTGGGATAGGCAAAGCTGACATTTTCTAAGGTAAATGCAGGGTCAAGAGGACCAAAATCAATAGTTGAATTTCCTTCTCTATCTTCGGACGGTAATGACATAAGTGTATTTAATGCATCAAGCGAAATGCGTGAATTTTGATAGCGAGTGATAAGTCCAGCCATTTGCATAAGAGGAGCCATAGCTCTTCCGGCTAAAATATTACTGCCAATAAGTCCACCCATGGTCAATTCACCTGCTGCAATAAGATGCACACCCCAAACTACCATGGCAACAGTGACAAATTGAGTAATAAAAACAGAAAAACCCACAGCAAGGGAACCATATTTTTTTGTTTCAATATTAGCTTTAGCAGATTCTTCGACTACAACTTCCCACATACGCTGCATTCTAGTTTCGCCTTGACAGCATTTAAGGGTTTCAAGCCCATTAACCATTTCCGTAAGAAGTGAATTTTTATGCATATTTTGCGAATAGCTTTTTTCTGAGGCTTGTTTTGCCATGGATTGCAATAAAAATCCGGCACCAAACATTATAGGCATTGCCAATAATGGCAAAAGAACAAGCGGACCACCAATAAAAGATAAAAACGTAACAAATAAAAACAAAAATGGTAGGTCAATACATGACAACAATGTCGATGAACTAAAAAACTCCCTTAAAGATTCAAATTCTCGAACATTATTTACCAAGGCACCAGTAGATTCCGGTTTATGGTCCAATTGCATTGAAAGAACTTTATCAACTAAAAGACTTGAAATAACAACATCCGCATTACGCCCAGCAGTGTCCACAAAGTGGTTTCGCAGTGTTCGCAATAAAAAGTCAAAGAAATAGGCAAGGCTAATACCGATTGCTAAAACCCAAAGAGTATCTATGGCATTGTTGGGCACAACTCTATCATAAACATTCATAACGAATAGAGGACTTCCAAGAGCAATAAGGTTAATTATTACACTGGCAAAAGCGGCATGCCGGTAAATTGGACCATAATGCTTAACTGCATCCCAAAACCATCTTTTTCCTTTTGGGCGGTGAAAAGATGTTATTCTTTTATCTTCTGGTTTATCGACAGAACCAAAAACCGCATAACCAGTATATTCATCTTCAATACTTGTTCTATTCACTTGCTGTGGTTCATCACCAAGCTCAGGCAAAATAACAGTAGCCAAGTGTGGTGTAAGCGCAGTTAAAACGCACGATCTCCCATTGGCTAAAATAAGTACGCATGGTAAAGTCAAGGGCGAAATATCGTCCAAAGCAGGACGATGTGTTATCTTCGCTTGAAGACCTGATCTAGCTGCAGCTCTTATGCATTCACCCGGAGTAACTTCTCCAGTGCCGGCAAGACCAGCATACAAAAATTGAGGTGAAACACTACGACCTCGCAAGCGCAATAACGAACTTAAACTTCTTAAAAGTGGCGGCACATAGTCTACTTCTGCTGGTGCAACCGGCATTTCCTCAGGTTCATAATTAACATCATTTTGAGGTTCACCCTGAGCTTTATCTTGTGATTCACCACTAGGTGATTCTTGATTATGAATTTGTTTTTGTTCAGCATTTTTAGATAAATCTACTTCTGCTGCTTTTTGTATGCGAGCACCCTCCTGATCTGGTGCGATGGTATCAGCTTTTTTGTTAATATCTTGATTTGTTAGCTTATTTGGAGAGGGGTCAATTGAGCTAACTTCCATGGGATTTGACAAGGGTACTTTTTTTGATAATTCATTATCCTTACCTGAACTTACTTGAGGCTTTACTCCTACTTCTTTCATATCCTTTTGAGCAATATTTAAATCTACAGAATCATCAACCTCATCATTAAGAGATATATTTTTTTGCGTTTTATGTAAGTCATTAGAAAAAAAAGTATTAGAATTTGTTTTAGGTCTATTTATGTCTGATTTTTTTTTACTCGAGCTTGGCGCTTGTTGTGTATCATTAAATTGCTTTTGAGCGTAGTTAAGGCTTTTAAGTGCGCTTTCAGCTGCAGAAAGAGAATTACCCAATGATTTTATAGGTTTCCCTGAAGATGTTTGATTTGGCTTATTGTATTGTTGAGCCATATTTTCCCTGCCTAAATTATAATGTTAGAATTTAGCGAAAAATAATAACGAAATTAGCTTTTGTCAACTCATTAAATGAATTTGAAGATTTATACAACAATGCGCTATGATGATTAATGTAAGATTTAAATATAATTTATAAATGTTACGCTAGGGCTATTGATTCAAAAGCAGGTTGATTTGTTAACTTCCTGAAAAAGGAAGATTCTCGCTTTAGAAAAGTTATCGTCTAGCTTAGTCAAAAAGAACAAGCTTGACCTTAATTGCATAAGGTGTTTGTACATATTTTTCGCTAAATTTTGAGCTAAAATTACTATACAAACACCTTTAAATTGATACTTATGATGATTTAATTATTTAACTTTCTAGCATATTTAATCACAATAAAGTGATGCCTTACTTACTTGAAAAGTTTTTTGCCGATGTTAATTGGCGTTTGAAATAGGTTTAATAAGTACGGAATCAGCCGAAATATTTAATTCAGGTAAAAGCAAACCAGACAAGGCATATAAACGATAGCTACTAATGATAATGTTAGCTCTTGCAGTTACAGCTTGTACTTCAGAGTTATAAAGTTCATTTTCAGCATCAAGCACGTCAAGCAGTGTACGCTGCCCGATAAGGTATTGTTCCATATAGGCATCACGAGTTTGTACGTTAAAAGTAATAGCTCTATTGTGGAAAGCAAGTTGTGAAATTGCTGTTTTGTAATCTGCCCAAGTTCTTTCAATGTCTAATTTTAGATCATCTAAATAACTGTAAGCAGTTTGACGAGATTCACGAACTCTTGCTGCTGCTGCCTTTGAAGCTGCCACATCAGCACCACTATTATACAAATTCCAGCTAACTGTTCCAAGAACATTAAAGCTTGCGGTGTACTCTTCACCACCATATTCATAACCGTTATTGCTATAACTTGGACCTGCTTCTATATTAATGGTTGGATGAAAAGCAGCATCACCTAACTCTTTATTAGCCTGGGCTGTATTAACATCTTCTAAGTATGCAATTACCTTAGGATTATTAACTTTTGCAAGTGCTAAAGCTTCTTCTGGAGTTGTAAACATTTTTAATGGTTGCTTTACAGAACCTAAGGCAGATGGCACAGGTAATTCAGTTAAACGACGATATGACGCTTCACCTTGTATAAGTTCAGTTTTTTTAGTTTCAAGAGTTGACATAGCACTGACTAAACGACCTTGAGTTTGCGTTACGCTAGATAAAACGTCTGCCCCTGTTGCCTCACGATCACGTGTAAGTGCTAAAATGCGTTGGTGAGTTTGAACATTACGACTTGCTAATTGTAGATTTTTGCGTCTCCAAATAAGATCTACGTGAGCTATAATGCCATCAAGAGCCAATGTTGTAGCATTATCAACAACACGACTGGAAACTGAACGCAATAAGGATTCGCTTGAACGAACACGGCTACGGGTAGCAAAGCCATCCCAAATGGGTTGAGTAAGCAAAAGCTGTATTTGCCCAGTGCTATGAACATAATGAGCGTTACCATTATTTCTAGTAGTTATGTTGTTATAATTTGTGACTCCCACATTTCCTGTTAAGTCAATGCGAGGTCCATAGCCTGCTCTTGATCGATCCAGTTCATGCTTTGCAACTTCTCTATTTTCTTGTATAGATTTTAGAGACTTATGATTTGCAATAACTGCATCAACCGTTTGCTTCATAGATGTTTTTACACCTTTAGCACCGCTATCTACTAATTCGTAAGGACCACCAGTAATATCTTTTCCTGTGACCCTGCGTGCAGCTTGCGAATTAGAACCAATAAATTGCGTTAAAACTAGTAAGCATGCAATTAATAAAATTTTTCTCTTTTGCATAAAGTTATCTTCCTTTTTTTGCAAACTATGAAAAAACAATTTTTAATTTTGTCCTTAAAAGAAGTATAATTTTTTTATTTTATTTTGCAAGTAAAAAATGTTCATTTTGAAAAAAAAAATTAAAATTCAACTTTTTTTGGCTTTTTTTTAGACAAAAACCAATATAAAGTTTAGAAAATGTGTAAAAATTTAAATTTCATCTAGAGTCTTACTATTATTACTTAAAACATTATAACCGTTTTTATGAAATTTTAATTTTTATAATTAAGCATATAATATATAAACTTAAAAAATTTTTCCGTTTTTCAAAACATGCAAAATATTAAGTACAAAAAATGAAAACCTCCTATCAATTTTAAATTATTCTCTGATATGGCTTGTGTCTAGTTTTTTTTTATGGTATCTTTTTCTAAGTTTAATTAAGAGTGATTTTTTGATTGTTGTTTCATATTTTCTTAAAATATGTAATAGTTTTTCTAAGGTTGGTTTTTCCGCCTTAGTTTTCCCGTAAGTTCCCAAGTTTAAGGCATTTTCTATCGTGCTTCTTATGTCTATTTTTTGGATTTAGCTTATAAATAAAGCTTGACATTTTGTTAGATTTTTCACAAGATGGTTCCAGTACGTAAAAAGTAGACGTTTCCTTCTATATGGATGGGAGTATGAGAAAACTTTTGTACATGTTCTAAACACAAATGTTGGAGGTTTTAAAAAATGAGTAGATTGGTTTCCCCACATGGTCCTTATGGTCTTGTTTGTTGCTTGCTTGAAGGTCCAGAGCTTGAAGCAGAAAAGGCTAAGGCAGCGGGTTTAAAACAAATTGCAATTTCATCCCGTGCTAAGGGTGACCTTATCATGATGGGTATTGGTGGCTTTTCTCCATTAAGCGGTTTTATGAACAAGGCTGACTGGAAGAGTGTTTGCGAAAATATGACTCTTGCTTGTGGTTGTTTTTGGCCTGTACCTGTTACTTTAGACATTTCAAAAGCTGACGCTGAATCCATTAAAGTAGGCGAAGAAGTAGCTTTAGTTCGCAATGGCGAAGTCATGGCTACTATGCAAGTTGAAGAGCTATATGAAATGACCGAAGCTGACAAGAAATGGGAATGCGAGCTTATCTTTAAGGGTCTTGGTCCAGATTCTGAAAAGTTCTGGGAAGTGGCTTTAGAAGATCATCCAGGCGTAAAAATGGTTATGGAACAACAAGAATTTAACCTCGCCGGTAAAGTAAAAGTCCTTTCACAAGGTGATTTCCCACAAAAATTCCCAGGTGTTTACTTAACTCCAAAAGAGCTTCGTGCTAAAATGGACGAACGCAACTGGGGTAAGGTAGCAGCATTGCAATTGCGTAATCCTATGCACCGTTCCCATGAATATCTTGCTAAAATTGGCGTAGAAATTTGTGACGGTGTTGTAATTCACTCTTTGGTTGGTTCATTAAAGCCTGGTGATATTCCAGCTGAAGTTCGTGTAGAATGCATTGATACTTTAGAAGAGCATTACTTTGTTAAAGAGCACGTAATTCAAGCTGGTTACCCACTTGACATGCGTTATGCAGGACCACGTGAAGCTTTATTACATGCTACTTTCCGCCAAAACTACGGTATCAACAACCTACTTGTAGGTCGTGACCATGCTGGTGTTGGTGATTTCTATGGCATGTTTGAAGCTCAGGATATCTTCTTAAAATTACCTAAGAGTGATGATCCACAAAAAAATCTCCAGTGCATGAACTTAAACATTGACTGGACCTTCTATTGCAAAAAGTGCGATGGCATGGCTTCCATGCGTACATGCCCACATGGCAAAGATG
>CAYJDL010000032.1:0-2713 GCA_964368885.1 uncultured Desulfovibrionaceae bacterium
AGCAAAACCTTCCCAAATAAAATTAATAAATGCCTAAAATGCATTTCTCAAAATAGTATTTGCTGACTAAAGGCAATAGCCACATTTTTCTAAATAAAAATCCTTATAAGCAAAGTCTTTGCAATTTCTTAGCATATCGCTCAGCTTCACTATAAATACAACCACAATATGCTTGCCTATAAATACCCATCTCTTTAGAAATATCTATTCCTTGTTGCCAGCCTACACGAAAATCTTCATAGTAAAATTTTACATCATATTGCTTTGCCGCACTTTCAGCACATTTAATTATTAACTCATGCCTTTGATAACGTGAATACAATAAGGAAGAGGAAAACATAGTAAATTTGTGAGAATTGAAAACATCTTGTTGAACCATTTGCGCACATATTTGCAAACGCTGCGTATAGCAATAAGCACACCTACGCTCGCCTATATCTTGCTTATTTGCTACAGCTCTAAGCCAATTTTGAATATTCCAAAGCTCATCCATGTATATTACTTCAAAATCAAACTTTTCCGCACAATATTGCACAGCCTCACGTCTGCGTAAATACTCACTTAATGGATGAATATTAGGGTTTGCAAAAAATGCTACAACCTCAAAACCTTGTTCTCTTAAACGCAATATCGGATATATTGCACAAGGACCACAACAAATATGTAATAAAATTTTATGCATAACAGCCTGTAAAAACCTCAAATTACTCTAGTCTTACGAAGAGATCACAAAAAATAAGTAGTGCTGCAAACGTAAAAAAGTATAGTAGTGTACTCACCCATGAGAGTATTGTTTTTTCTTTATCTGACACAATATCTTGCCTAAATTTAGTATTTTTTACTATGTATATATACACATTTACTATAACACATATAAGTGTCAATAGAATAAACAGGGCGATTGTAAAGAAACTTATATTTTCGTCTAAAAAAAGGACCATCAAAAGAAATAAAATGACCGGCAAAAATGTTCTTAAAAAACCAGTTTTATCTTTCCAAGCTTCTTTAAAACCTTGTGGTATATAGTGCAATATATTAGGTGTTCTCATAAAATTACTCGTTTTTTAGGGGTTTAAATATATAAAGAAATATATCAATCAAGATAAGGTATCTCGTACATTATACATATAAACTAAAAAAATAATTAATGCTGCAGTCGATAAAAGCCAATAGCAATAGAAACAAATATTGATAAAACCAAAACAAATGTCATTATATTACGTATACTAGAGATACATTTTTTCACATTATCTGACACAGCATGTGGCTTAAGGGTGTATCTATTTACAGTATCGTTTATTGCATACCAACATATATCTAATATAATACTTATCAAAAACGGAATAAACATCACTGACACAAACAATACATTCAGCACCTCTTCTCTTGAGTAGTTATTCCAAAAATAATACAAATCAATTAAACAATCAATAAGGTAACTAGCAATAATCATAGCACAAATGTTAAAACGCGCATTAAACCCATCAGCATTTATCTTCGCAAGTTTAAAACCTTGTCTGGCGTAATACAAAATATCAGATATTTTCATTAAGATTTACCTCAACTATTTATATTTTTATGTGGTTATTGCCTTTAGTCAGCCTATATCCTTAATTGTATAATTATTCAGTGTTTAATGCAACTTTTAAAGACATAGACTGCCACGTCATGCCGCGCATTATCCTTTTTTTAAATTAGATAGTTGTGCGGCACTTCCTCGCAGTGACTTACGGTGACACGAAGAGTCATTGCGAGAAAAAACGCTCTGAATTTTTTTTAAAACAATGAAATTACAAGCGTTTTTTCGTGGCAATCCATCTTAAAATTTACGTTTAAAACCAGAACTTTCTTAAATTAAATTACCGTGCTGAGCTAAGGCAAAAGCCACATATTTTTATAAATCAGGTGAAACACTATTTACTAAATTAATCAAAGAACTTCGAACCAGTGAACATTGAATACAAGATAATAGCAATAGAAACAAATACTGATAAAACCATAGCAAATACCATTACAGTGCGCACTCTAGATATATTTTTTTTTACATTATCTGACACAGCATGTGGTTCAAGGGTATATCTATTCACAGTATCGTTTATTGCATACCAACATATGTCAATTATAATACTTATAAAAAACGGAATAAACACCACTGACATACACAAGTAATAAAATAAAACATCTCCTGAAATATTACCCATTTTCAAGATAAAGATAGAAGCACAAAGTAAAAATTGCATACCACATATTTGAAGACGTACAGTAAAACTCTTGTCAATTTTCTTTGCAAATTTAAACCCTTTCACTAAATAGAAGAATACATCAATTATTTTAAGTGGCATTTTTTTCATATAAAACAACCTCTACAAAATATATATAATACAGGTCAATTTTTTTTTAAGAACAAATAACAAAAGAATTTTTCATTAGAAAAATTTTAATGAAAGTTTTTTTGAAGGGTCAATTATCTTGCGGACGGGAAACTTTTTGTTCACAAAAAGTTTCCCCAAGAAAAAAAAAGAAAAAATAAAAAATCAGCGTTTCCTAATGCCCACCAAGATAAGCTTCCCTAATAGCAGGATTATCTAGCATGGCATCAGCGTTATCTTCCATTACCACATTACCAACTTCAAGAACATAACCTCGACTAGCAAGCTTTAAGGCAGCACGAGCATTTTGCTCCACAAGTACCACTGTAACGCCTTGCTTATTA
>CAYJDL010000032.1:2732-9252 GCA_964368885.1 uncultured Desulfovibrionaceae bacterium
CTTCAAAGATAGAGCCTACTAAGAGCGGTGCAAGACCTAGGGATGGTTCATCAAGTAATAAGAGGTGAGGTTGACCCATAAGAGCACGCCCAATGGCTAACATTTGCTGTTCACCACCGGAAAGAGTTCCGGCCAATTGGCGTTGTCTTTCTTCAAGGCGTGGGAAAAGTTCAAAAATCCATTCTAAGGTTTTGGCTATTTTATCTTTATCTTCAATGGTAAAAGCACCCAGCTTAAGATTTCCAAGTACGGACATTGTACCAAAAACACGTCTGCCTTCAGGAGACTGCATAATGCCTTTTTTTACAATATCATAACTTTGCAAAGTATGCAGGGGCTGATTTTTATAAAGTATTTCACCTTTTTTAACTTTATTAAGTCCGCTAATGGTTTGCATGGTTGTTGTTTTTCCTGCTCCATTAGCTCCAAGAATGGCAACAATCTCACCTTCTTCAACTTTTAAGTTAATCCCGTGTAATACTTCAACTTGTCCATAACTTACATGCACGTCTTTTAATTCTAATAACGCCATATTACCAACTCCCATCATCGACACCGAGATATGCCTCGATAACGGCCTTATTATTACGAATATTTTCAGGTACATCCTTAGCGATGACGCAGCCATTTTCAAGCACAACAAGCCATTGACAAATATGCATTACAAGGCGCATATCATGTTCAATGAGCAGTACAGTAATATCACGCTTACGAATGGCATGAATTAAGTCCATAAGCTCAGCTGTTTCTTGCTCGTTCATACCGCCAGCAGGTTCGTCTAAGATGAGAACTTCTGGGTCAGAAGCAAGAGCTCTTGCAATTTCCAAAAGTCTTTGCTTTCCATATGATAATGAACCTGCAAGCTCTGAATAAAGATCATCAATGCCAACAAAAGCCATTTCTTGCATAGCTCTGTCAAAAGCGGCCTTTTCCTCACGTCTTTGCCAAGGCAGGCGTAGCATAGATGATACAACACCGCTTGACATACGACAGTGTCGTCCTGCTAGAACATTTTCCACAGCTTGCATACGCTGAAAAAGACGAATACTTTGGAAGGTACGTGCTATACCCTTTTTTACTAATTTGTGAGACGGTACTCCGGTAATACGTTCATTTTTAAAGTAAATATCACCTTTTTCAGGGGTGTAGTTTCCGGTAATGCAGTTAAAGACAGTTGTTTTACCGGCACCATTTGGCCCAATAAGTCCAACAATACTTCCTCGCTCAACATCGAAACTTACCTCTTGCATGGCGGTAAGCCCACCAAAAATCTTAGTTACATTGGCAAGACGCAATAAACTCATGACTTACCTCCGTCACTCTTATTCATGTCTAGTTTGGCAGTTCCATCTTTATTAAAGAAACGAACTTTATATTTATAAAGAGTAGGAGGCAAAATACCTTGTGGGCGCCATATCATCATGACCATCATGGCTAAACCGAATAAGAGCATTCTGGCTTGAGAAAATTCTCTTAATACTTCAGGTAAACCAATGAAAATAAAGGTTGAAACCAATACTCCAAGTTGACTGCCACCGCTTAAAATTACCACGGCAAAAAGCACTACGGATTCAGTAAATGAAAACGATTCCGGTGTTACAATGGTCATTTTTGCCGCAAAGATTGTGCCCGCAGTTCCTGCCCAACAAGCACCGATGATAAAGGCAATTAGCTTATAGCGTGCTACGTTTATACCGCAACCATTGGCAGCAACGTCATCATCACGAATATAATTTAAGGCTCTTCCGAAACGTGATTGGGCGAGCCAAGCAAAGAATAAAACGGAAAGACCTACACAACCCCAGACAAAATAGTAAAATTGAGAAGGCTTTACAATACGGAATCCTAATATATCCGGTCTTGATATACCAAAAATACCATTAGATCCGCCAAAATATCCACCTACGTCGTTAATAAGAGTAAGGCGTACAATTTCCACAATACCAATGGTAACAATTAACAAATAGTCACCACGCAAATGGATAATAGGTTTTGCTACAATTAAGGCAAAAATTCCAGCCATAATACCGGCAAGTGGCATAATATAAAGAACAGGAATGCCAAATTGCGTATTAAGTACAGCAGTTGTATAGGCTCCAATGGCGAAAAAAGCCGCATGACCCATGTGAAATAATCCGGCTTGACCCAAAATGACATTTAATGATAATGCAAGCCAAGCATAAATTCCTATCATTACACATACATCAATCCAATAATTATTGGCAAACGCTGGCAAGGAAATTATGCATACAACAAGAACTAGCGAAATGATATGGCGTATGTGTTTCATCATAGTTTTTCAGCCACCCTTTCGCCCAATATTCCGGTGGGGCGAATAATTAGAATACAAATGAGCACGCAAAATGCGATTACATCCTTCCATGCTGCTGCAATATAGGCCGCTGACATGGCCTCAATGACCCCAAGTAATAGTCCACCAAGCATAGCTCCCGGAATATTACCTATTCCACCTAAAATAGCTGCGGTAAATGCTTTTAATCCGTAGTTCCAGCCCATAACAAAGTCAATTTGTCCATAATATAGACCTACCATCATACCAGCTACACCGCCAAGACCAGGCCCTATCATAAATACAATAGAAATAATCCAATTGACGTTAATACCCATTAACCTTGCAGCACCTTGATCAATAGAAACAGCACGCATTGCCGCTCCTGTACGAGTACGATGGACAAAAAGGTACAAACCAAGCATTAAGGCAAAGGAAGCTAAAATAACTAAAATTCTAATTCCGGGAATTTCCCATGAACCTATAGAAACCATAAAAGATGGACGAACTTCTTCGGGATAGACAAAAAATCTTGCGCCATAAATTAACATAATGGCATTTTGGAAAAAAATTGATGCCCCTAGAGCCGAAACAACTGCCGAGAGACGATTTGCAGTGCGAAGCGGTCTATAGGCTACACGTTCAAGGCTAAAGCCAATGATTGCTACAAAAACAGCAATCATTATAAATACAATACCTAATGCCATCCATACAGGTACATGTCCGGAAATTCCTGTACTTACTAAAACAGTTAAGCCTAAATAGGCACCAATAGTAAATAAATCACCGTGAGCAAAGTTAATGAGTTTTAATATACCATAGACCATGGTATATCCTAAGGCTACTAAGGCATATATACTACCTACAGCCAAACCATTAATTAACTGCTGAACAAAATCAACCATGTGAAACAACCTTCTTTATAAGAAAATGATTATTCCTAAAGTTTTGCATGCTTTTTAAGACAACTTGTTGCAAATTGTTTTCAAGTCTACAAGATAAAGAAGAAAACTTTATTTTAGGTCTTACACATTAAATTTTTAATTAAGTAAAGTTTAATGTGTAAGACCTTATAAGAAACATTTTCTCAGTTTAAGATTTTAGAACAGTTATGTATTGTTCAGAAGAAGATGTAAACTTACAATATAAAAGCTTAAAACAAATTAAGCATCCCAATCGTCATCTTCTTCCACAGGAGCAAAACCACGACGCATGGTATTTTCAGTAATAACACGAGGATCCATGAAGTGTAAGAGATAGTCAGGACCGCCAGCTTTTGTTCCTACACCAGACATTTGTGCTCCACCAAAAGGCTGACGTTCAACAAGTGCTCCGGTATTGTTCCGGTTAAGGTATAGGTTACCTACACGGAATTTTTCTCTTGCTTTTTGTAGGTTCTTAGGCGAACGGCTAAAGACACCGCCGGTTAAGGCAAAGCGTGTGCTATTTGCAAGTTCTATGGCATGATCAAAATCAGTGGCACGCATAATTGCAAGTACAGGACCAAAGACCTCTTCTTGGGCTATGCGATGCTCTGGGGTAATGCCATCTACTATAGTAATAGGTGCCCAATATCCTTCACCTTCAGGAACGGAGCTCTTATACAAGAGTTTGCCTTCACTTTCAGCAATTGCTATATAATCAAGGACGTTTTTCTGAGCCGCAGCATCTGCTACCGCACCCATAGCATAGGTGCAATCGTCAGCAGGACCAATAAGCAGAGCTTTAGCACCTTCTACAAGACGCTCTACCGCTTTGTCATAAATGGTATCAGTTACTATAAGACGAGAACAAGCAGAGCACTTTTGCCCTTGGAAAGCAAAGGCAGAATATAAAACATGTGGCACAACTTCATCTAAGTCTGCATCGTCATCAATAATGATGGCGTTTTTGCCACCCATTTCAGAAATAACTTTTTTCACATTAACTTGTGTCGGGCTGGTCTTTCCTGCCTTTTCAACAATGCGTAAACCAACTTCCATAGAACCAGTAAAGGCAATGCAACTAACTTGTGGATGTTCTACAAGATAATCACCCATAACAGATCCACGACCAGGAACATAGTTAAATACTCCGGCAGGAATGCCAGCTTCTTGGAAGATTTCTGCTAATTGATGCCCAATGATTCCAGTAATATTTGCTGGTTTATAAATAACAGGGTTACCAACAACAAGAGCAGCAGAGCACATACCAATACTAATAGCAAAGGGGAAGTTCCAAGGTGCAATTACTGCTGTAATTCCCTTTGGCTCATAAATATAGTGGTTTAATTCACCAGGAGCATTACCAAGACGACGTGGCTTAGCAAGACGCATCATTTCTCTGGCGTAATATTCCAAAAAGTCAATACCTTCAGCAACATCACCTTGAGCTTGATCCCATTGTTTACCAACCTCTAAGACTTGCCATGCGCAAAGTTCATACATACGACGTCTTGCAATCACAGCTGCTTTCATAAGGCATTTAGCTCTTTCTTCAGGTGCTGTATCACGCCAAGCCGCAAAAGCATCACTTGCAGCCTTTATGGCCATATCAACTTCAGCTATACCACCTTGGCATACTTTACCTAATACTTCAGAAGGTTTAGCCGGATTTATAGTATCAATATAATCTCCGGTGTCAACATCCTTACCATTAATAAACAAAGGATAGGTCTTACCAAGAGCAGAAGATCTAATTTTGGCTATTTCAGCAGGGAAAACATCTCTGGCAGCTTGCTGGGTAAAGTCAACCATTGGCTCATTTCTAAATGGTCCAAAGCCTTGTTCTTTTGCTTTCGGCTTAGCACTTTGAGCCTTTTCTTCTCTTTCACGCTTAACTGTAAGCTCTGGGTCTTCCAATAGTTTTTCAAGACTGGCTTCTTCCACAAAGCTTTGACGCAAGAAAGATTCATTAGCAGTATTTTCAAGTAAACGACGAACAAGGTAACCCATACCAGGTACCATGTCACCATAAGGGCAATATAAACGCACCCTTCCGGCTACTTTTAAAATACCACGACGCACCGGCTCAGCCATTCCATAAAGCACTTGGAATTCATAACGTGAATCATCAACGCCTAATTCCTTAGCTATTTCAATGGTAGCAGCAATGCTACGCACATTGTGAGATGCACAAGCAAAATGACAAATATCGCTATTTTTTAAAACATTGTAGGTAATGCGTTCAAAGCATGCATCACTTTCAGATTTAATTGTCCAAACAGGTATTTCCCAGCCATTTTGCTTAGCACGAACCACTTCATAGTCCCAATAAGCACCCTTAACTAAACGAATGGAAATTTGAGTATTATGTTTGCGAGCCCAAGCAATAAGGTCTGCTGTATCTTTTTCTGCATCCTTTAAATATGCTTGCAAAACGATACCTACATGAGGATAATCTTTAAATTCAAGCTTTAAGCGACGATAAACCTCAAGTGTAATATCTTTATGCTTGTAAGATTCCATGTCAATACAGAAAAAAGCATTCATCTCTTTAGCACGTTGGCAAACTTTACGAGCTTGATTTAAAATACCTACTACAGAACCTTCAAAGTCTTGCGGATTGGCAAGACAAAAAGTTGCTGTTGGTTTAATGGCAACGTTAATTTTTGGAGCATGACCCCAATCACCACTGTCCTTAGTATCAAGACCAAGAGCTTTCCATGAGTTTTGTTCTTTTTCCATAGCATCTAAAAGCTCTAAATATGTAGCAACATATTCATCAGCTTCAAGATGAGAAAGAGTAGCTTCGCCAAGAACGTCAACAACGGCAGCAAAACCATCTTTACGCAACTTTACTATATTTTTTAAAGCATCATGAGTTTTTTCACCAACAATAAATTGCTTAGCCATTTCATGAATATTACCGGAAATAACTTTATTTAAGACACTACCGCCAAAGGTTCCTAGCATTCCGGCAACTTTAGCACCTGCTGAAAGAAAGGCAGGCATATCTTTTTCTTCGCCAAAATATTCTTTAATATGGTCAGTAAGTAATTTGGGTGTTGTTAAGGAAGGAAAAGTATCGACAAAGCGGAAAATCTGCACCTTAAAATTCTCATTGCGCATACTCCAGTCCATAACCTTACCCATCCAAGCCGCTTTATTAAAAAGCGAAGGTTTTTCACCGGAAATGCTGGCAAACATTTCTTTTCCGCGCTGAATCGCCTTAACATTGGTATCATCTAGCATGTAATCTCCTAAAAAACGTAACACTGTTAAAAAATAAAAAATTACTCCCCTGACTTTT
>CAYJDL010000032.1:9262-10761 GCA_964368885.1 uncultured Desulfovibrionaceae bacterium
TTATTCACTTCACTATCAGCAAATAGCGGGAACAAATTTTGTCGCAATGCTTTCTTTTAACATAATTAAGACTAGACAGTCAACCTAAACTGACTATTGAAAAAGCATGTTCAATTTATAACTAAAGACAAATGCAATAAGTTAAAATAAGTATTTAGCAATTATCTAGAAAAACTTGACATGTTTTGAAATATCAGATAGTAAAAAACGTAGATAAAAAATGCTTAAGGAGCCTTTCTCATGTCTAATAAGCCTAACTCACAGCCTACGCATTCTGCTTCACATCATTCTGCATCACACGGTCCATTACTAAGTGAAATACAGACAGAGACGTCCAGCGAAGCCGCACCATTATTAAATTTTCTCACCACTCATGCACTAAAAATCATTGGTTTTTTAGCCCTGTTTGTTTTAGCTGTAGGCGGTTTTGGAGCTTATAAATGGTATGACGGCAATAAATTAGAACAAGCTCAAGCCACGCTGGCCAGTATTACCATGGATAAAAAAGGTGAAGATCGTCTTAATGCTTTGGAAGATTTTTTAAAAGTTGCTCCAAAGGAATTACAAGTTACCATTTTATTAAATATGGCTGTAAGTGCTATGCAAGACCAGTCATACACTAAAGCTGCTGACTTTTATGGCAGAATTGTCAAAATTGAAAATAAAACCGCAGTAGGCTTTTTATGTACCTTAAATCAAGCTCAAGCCTTGATGTTTGACAACAAAAATAAAGAAGCTTTACCAATCTTGCAAACACTTTTGGCACAAATGTCCGACGGACAAAAACTACTTATACAGCAAAGCATAGTTGAAGCTGCCCTGCAAAGTGGTGATATAACTGTAGCCAAAGCCACCCTTGAAGATATGGCCAAAGCCACTACAGGTCCGGAAGCTGAATTATATAGACATAGAGCTAAAAACATTATTTCGTCAACGTCCCAAGCGAAGTAAAATATTGTTTTTAAAAGCTCTTTTTTGTTTTTTTGTTAAAGTAAAACATGCTGTGATATAACAGCAAAAGGGAATTTACATGAGTCATCCTCTATTGCAGGAACAAGCCGGAGGCACCCATTTATTACTTGGCAATGAAGCCATTGTACGTGGTGCTCTTCAAGCCGGTGTCAACGTTGTAACTTGTTACCCTGGTACTCCATCTTCTGAAGTGCCGGATACATTCTATCGTTTAAGCAAGTTAGCTGATAATAATCGCTATAAAATGGAATATTCGGTCAATGAAAAAGTAGCCTTAGAAGTAGGCGCAGGTGCTAGCCTAGCTGGTGCTCTAACTCTTGTGACCATGAAGCATGTAGGCGTTAATGTAGCTGCTGATCCTCTTTTTACTACAGTTTACACAGGTCTTCCGGGCGGTTTAGTCTTGCTTTCCGCTGATGATCCCGGTTGTCACTCTAGTCAAAATGAACAAGATAATCGCTACTATGCACGATTTGCGTCTACTCCATGCTTTGAACCTGCCACCGCCGCAGAAGCTTGCTCCATGA
>CAYJDL010000032.1:10771-16590 GCA_964368885.1 uncultured Desulfovibrionaceae bacterium
TGAACAACCTGTACTTTTGCGCACTACTACACGCCTTAACCATCAACGTGGTCCGGTAACCTTTAAAGCTTTACCGGCTCCTGCTGAAATTAAAAATTTTGAACGCTGTCCTCAGCGTTTTGTGCCTGTACCTGCCGTTGCTAGAAATCGTCACATAGTCCTTGAAGAAAATATAAAAAAAATACAAGGAATTGTAGACAAATACTATTATCGTACCAAGGGCAAAAACGTTCGTTTTGGAATTATTACGTCAGGCATTGCCAGAGCTTATTTAAAAGACGCTCTTATGGCCAATAAAGAAAAAA
The DNA here is from genome assembly GCA_964368885.1 of uncultured Desulfovibrionaceae bacterium. GTDB lineage: Bacteria > Desulfobacterota > Desulfovibrionia > Desulfovibrionales > Desulfovibrionaceae > CAYJAD01. The sequence continues at coordinate 11,077 of CAYJDL010000032.1, forward strand.
ATTGGTGTGAGCAAGTTGATATTTTAGAACTTGGCATGACATGGCCATTAGCTGAAAATACTCTTATAGATTTCTTAAAAGAACATAAGACAGTGCTAGTATTAGAAGAAGGTGCAAAGTTATTAGAAAATGATATTCGTGCTTTAGCCCAGCAAGCAGGATTAGCATTGACAATTGAAGGTAAGGACGACATTCTTACTATTCAGGGTGAATATGACTTTGGCGCAGTCAGCAAAAAGTTAGCACGCATGTTTGGCGAGACTTTGCCTGAAGTTGATACAAAGGCAAATCATAGCCTAGCAATGCCCAATCGCCCTCCAAACCTTTGTGCCGGATGTTCGCATCGTGCTGTTTATTATGCTGTGCGAGAAGTCTTTGGTGACGAAGCTCATTATCCAAGTGACATTGGTTGCTACACTCTTGGCATTTTGCCTCCTTTGCGTATGGCAGATTTTCTTGTCTGCATGGGAGCGTCCATTTCAGCCGGATCTGGTTTTGCATCTATCTCCCCAAAGCCCGTAGTTGCTTTTATTGGTGATTCAACATTTTTCCATACCGGACTTAATGGTCTTGCAAATGCTGTATTTAATAAGCATAATCTTATTTTGGTGATTTTAGATAACGGTACTACCGCCATGACAGGACACCAACCTAACCCAGGTATGGATCAAGAAATCCTTGGCTCGACTTCTTCACATTTAGATATTCAAGCCATTGTGCAAGCTCTTGGAGTTCCACACATTCGCAAAACAAAAGCTTTTAATTTGCGCTCAAACATCAAGGCTTTAGAAGAGCTTAAGGCTGAAAGTGGGGTTAGGGTGCTTATAGTTGAAGAACCCTGTGCTCTTTATGCCAGACGTACTTTAAAGAAAGTTAGCTCTCAAATAGCCTATGTTGCTGAACAAAATGAATCCGCTATGGAATGTGTAAAAAAATTCGCCTGTCCTGCATTTGTAAATGATGAAAAAGGCATTAGGGTGGATGAAACTCTTTGCGCAGGCTGTATGGTATGTCTTCAAGTGGCCCCTAAGGCCTTCAAAGCTCAACGCAGGGAAAAAGTGTAATATGCAATCACATCTTAGAATTTATATGACGGGAGTTGGCGGTCAAGGAACTCTCACCGCTACCACCTTACTTGCTCGAGTTGCCCTAGACCAAGGTTTACAAGTAGTAGCCGGAGAAGTGCATGGCATGGCTCAGCGTGGTGGAGTTGTAGAATCTGTTGTTTTACTTGGTGGATGGCTTTCCCCAAAGTTAGGTCATGGCGAAGCTGATGTTATTATGGGTTTTGAACCACTTGAAACCTTAAGAGCCCTACCCTATCTAGCTCCCAATGGTAAAATCTTTTCTAGCACTGACCCATTAGCACCGGTAAGCGTAAATCTTGGTAATGAAACTTACCCAACTATAGATGATGCGAAAAAAGCTATTTATGCCAAATGCGCCGACACAGTATTTATCCCCTGTAGAAGCCTTGGGCTAAAAGCTGGATCTATTCAAGCCGGAAATACTACCTTGTTAGGTGCTATTTGCGCAGCTAAAATTCTTCCCTTTGGAAGTGAAGCCATAGAAGAAGGCATTAAAAAGTATTTTGCACCTAAAATTGTCGATGCTAATATTAAAGCTCTACATTTAGGGATGGATAAGGCTAACGCTGAATAAATCATTTTTTTAAGGTGGGGAGGGTAACTTTTACCAAAACCAAAAAGTTTCCCTTCCCCCCTCAAACTCCACGTGATTCCGATTGTTAGAGTATTCACTCATGAATGAAGTTTTTAAAGACATGGACTGCCACGTCGAGTCGAGCAAAATTAAATGTTTAACAAAAAAAATGGTTCGACTCTCCTCGCAGTGACTTACGGTAACACGAAGGGTCATTGCGAGGAAAAACGCTCCGATATTTGCGTTAACTGGTGAAATGAATAGCGTTTTTTCGTGGCAATCCATCTTAATAACTCTATTAAAAAACAGAAGTTTCATAAATTAGAATGCCGTGCTTGCTTAAAGAATAAAATGATAAAAATCTTTAATATTTTTTTGCTGTGCAAAAACTTCTAGCCAAGGCGGTTGGCATTGAATACGTTTAGCTTGTTTTTGGTTTGGCAAGGTAAACTCTAAGATAGCGTGATGCAAAAGAAAGCATTCTGATGTTGGTACAATACGTTCTATATAGCGTTGATTAAAAAATAGTGGAAACCCGCCATATGCTGCATGAGCACGAATTTGATGCCTTGCGCCTTTTTGAATAGTACAAGCCATAAGGGTCAGAGGTTCTAAAGGAAATTCTTTAGGAAAAAGTGGAAAGTATTGGCATAAGTTAATATATTCATCAACAGAAACTCTTGCTAAGGGGAAAAAAGAACTATGACGCAAAGGTGATGCTTCTTGATTTAAAATACGACTAATTTTCCTTTTATCAGTATCAAGAGCTTGCTTTATTGTAATTTTAGACATAATTCCCATATGATTTAAAGGAATTTCACCAATATTTAAGGAAAGATACTTTTTTTTACAAAGTCCAGCATCTTCCATTTCTTGCCATATATTCAACCCCTGTTCACTCTTAGAAACAACTATAATTCCGGATGTTTGCGCATCCAAGCGATTACACATAAAAAAATCCTGCCCAAGATAATGACCTTGCGCTAAAGCATCTTGTAAATTATCGCCACCATTTAAAATATGTGTTGAATGTAAACCTTGAGGTTTAAAGAAAAAATCCCAGTGAACATAAGAAGCGATGCAGTATGGCATTTGTAAAGATGACAGTGCTTTATGCAAGGAATTTAAACCATGAGGCCAAGGCTCTTGCTCTTGATCAGGTTCTTTTTCTTTTATGCGAAAAGTGATTTTATCCCCTAATTTGACAGCATGTCCGGCAGATTTTGCTTTACCATTGACCAAAACTTGCCATGTATCCCATATTAGTCTGCGCTCTCGAGTAGAATGGTTAGGAAAAAGCACTAAAAGAGCTCTATCAAGGCGTTGACCATTTTGTTCATCTTCTATGATTAGTGTAATATTTTCCATACTTATTGCTTAACTTATCATTTAATAGGAGCTTTGCGAACAACAAACCAAAAGCCTAAAAAGATTAAGGGTAAAGAAAGAATTTGTCCCATAGTCAGCCAATTAAAAGCTAAATACCCTAAATGCGCATCAGGAATGCGAACAAATTCTACGCCAAAACGAGCAAGCCCATAACACATCCCAAACATTCCGGCTACTGCCGCAGGCTTTCTCTTTTTAAGAGAAAAAACCCATACAATACAAAATAAAACTAAGCCTTCAAAAAAAGCTTCATACAATTGAGATGGGTGTCTTGGTAAATCACCGCCATAAGGAAAAACTACGCCCCAAGGCGCATTAGTTACACTTCCCCAAAGTTCTCCATTTATAAAATTACCGATACGCCCGAAAAAGAGTCCGGGAGCACAAAATGGTGCTACAAAATCAACAACTTCCCAAAAAGTTCGCTTCATCCTTTTTGCTGAAATATAAAGCGTTACCAAAACTCCAAGCAGACCACCGTGAAAAGACATGCCTCCCTTCCAGATGTATAATATATCTAGTGGATTGTATATGTAGTGAGCTAAATCATAAAATAATATAAAGCCTAATCTTCCTCCTAAAACAACACCAACTATCCCCAAAGTAACAACATCGTCAAATTGCTCTTTTGTCCAATCGTTATCGCTACGAGAAACACGGTAACGACCAAGAAGCCAAGCGACAAGAAATGCCAACATGTACATAATGCCATACCAGCGTAGTTCTAAGGCTCCAATGCGTAAGGCTATGGGGTCAATGGAGTGAATATACATAGTTGTCCTTTATTACAATGCTTTGTTAAATAATGCTAGTCAACGCTTTTTTCATTAAAATCTAAAGCACAATAAGTACCGCTTTTTCCGCCGCTTTTGTAAACTAAGTGCATACTATCAATAACTATATCTTTTTGCACAGCTTTACACATATCGTAAATTGTAGCCGCCGCAACTTGAGCACCAATTAAGGCTTCCATTTCCACTCCTGTTGGTCCAACAGTACGAGTTTCGCACTCAAGTTCAATACCAATATGTGTTCCGTTATCCCTTAAAACAAAACGAATATCCACAAAAGACAATGAAAGCGGATGACAAAGAGGGATAAGTTCGGCTGTGCTTTTAGCTGCCATAATACCGGCAACCTTGGCAGTTGTCAGCACATCGCCCTTAGGTAAGGCTTTTTTTTGTAATAATTCCATAGTGTCATGAGATAAACTCACAAATCCTCGTACAATGGCTACACGCTGCGTGCTTTGCTTATGTCTTACGTCAACCATGGTAATGCTTCCATCATTACTTAAGTGAGAGAAATTTTTTGTCATATAGTTTCCTTTAGTACTTAATCCCTATTAGTTTTTGCCACCAAAGAGGCTTAATTGGTTGCTTTAAATTCTGCCAACCAGTATCTCTTTTTGCACCGGATAAGACAAGGCGCATTTGTGTCCATTTATTATTTTTACGACGTGCCTGCATAAGAAATGTTGGATTTTGGTCATTAGTTTCTAAGAAAAATTCATATAAGGTCATAAACATAGTGCTAAAGCGCAAATCGTAAATATTATATTCTTCAACACCATTTTTTGGCATTGCCAAATTCTCTTGAATTGGCATAAGCATAAAATCTTCAAAAGCTCGTGCTTCACGGCTTATAAGATAAAGCTCTTTTGCAATGTCCTGACGCAACGCAGGATAGTGCATAAGGGGAGTATTCACTTTACCAAAAAAACTAAGCCCTTGTTGATAAACACTTGCTTGACTTTGAGGAAATTTATTACCAATTTTACTTTTAGCTTGAGGCCATGTAAATTCTGTGGGAGCTGTTGCTACATAGGGTTTATCAGTTTGATAGACTACTCTCCAAAAAAAAGGTGAGAAAACATCTGGCAAAACAGAAATTTGGGTAAGTTTGCCAAATTTATCTTGGCTTTGTTGCATAGATAATTGTTGTTTTATTTGTGATTCATGAAATACATTTAAGCCAACACAAAAACCGGGATATAAAAAGACCCAAAGAAAGCCAGCAAGAGCATATTTTCTGGATTTTCCACCATGCCAAAGTGCTAAAATTATAGGAATAGACAGCATTAAGTCCACTATAAATATTCCATTTAGTCTTGCTCTATAGTCAGAAATAGGCTGTAAAATCATGGTTCCGTATGAAGTTACACAGTCAAGCCATATATGTAATAGCAATAAAAGTATTGTAAAAAGATATACTTTTCTAAATGTCCAAGTTCTTTTGCCACTTGCTTGCATAGCAGTGCCAAGCCAAACAGGCCATTTAAACTTACGTGATTCATTAGGCGTAGGACTTGAGGGAACACCCACAGGAAATACTTTTCTTTGCATCCACAGGGGTAAGATGCTGCGTTTTGCCCAAAGGGGAAAAGCAATCAATGCTAAAGGCAAGGCTATTATGGGAGCCGCCAATAAAGAATGAGTAATTCCTCGATGTAAAAGTAAATAA
>CAYJDL010000033.1:0-2833 GCA_964368885.1 uncultured Desulfovibrionaceae bacterium
ATACTATTAAAATAGTTGAGAAAGTTTTTCCTTTTTGTCTAGTCATAAGAATACTCTTTTATTTTTGTATATTAGAATCTTGCATCGGCATAATATCTGGAAAAGTTAAAGATCCCAAGGTACGATATAGACCAATACGAGCTCGTACAACAGTGGTTTTTTGGCGAGCAATATTGCGCTCAAGGCTTTGAACATTTTTTAACTCAGTTATATAGTTTAAAAATGAAGAAACACCTCCAAGGTAACTATTTCTAGCCTCAACCATAGCAGCATTGGCAAATTTATATTGCTCTTGGAGGCGACGTAATTTAGTTACTTCGCCTTTTTCAGTTACCAAGGCATTGTCTACTTCTTGTATAGCCAAAGCTACTGCCTTGGCATAAGCTTGAATATTAGCATCACTTTGAGCTTTAACCCTTGCTTCCTCTGCTGCTAAAGCACCACCATCAAAAATAGGATAGGTTAAGGCACCAACTAAGGCCGCTACCCAATTGCTAAATAATAAGGATGTTTGTGCCGCTTCATAAACTCCTGATGCTGTAAGACGAAGAGAAGGATAACGATTGGCATGAGCCTTTGATACGTCCCAGTCCGCAGCAGCTAAGCGAGCCCACGCTGCTCCAATGTCAGGGCGTGCATCAAGCAGTTGAATAGGTAGACCAACAGCTGGCATGGCTTTGAGGGTAGGTAAAGCATCTTCTTCATTAAGGCTTATTCCGGTTCCGGGTAATGTTCCTTGCAAAATTGCAATTTGATTACGCAAAATTGCTGCATTTTGTTGTAATGTAGGCACCTCGGCTTTAACTGAGGCAAGTAATTCTTCTTGTTGTAATACTTCAAGGCTGGTGCCAAGGCCATTGTTAAAGCGTACAGTCTGTAAAGCTACTAAGTCTTTGTTAACTACAATTTGTTTTTTTAATACATCAAGTTCACGCCTATTTCCAAGAAGAGAAGCCCATGTATCTGCTACCTCTGCGGCTACGGTCATTCTTGCGATTTGTACATCATAACGTGAAGCCTTTGTGCGCAAAATTTCTGCTTCTTGTTCTGAATTAGCCCTTCCCCATAGGTCAACCTCATATGATGCAGCTAAGCCGAGGTTAAAATTTTGCCCCAATCCTTCTACGGGAGTTTGAGCGGTAAATTGCTGAGCTGATGTGCGTGTGCTTCTGGCAGAGCCATCAAAACTTAGGGTTGGCAATAATGATGCTCCGGCTCTTCTGGCAATTGCTTCACTTTGACGTAAATTGGCCCAAGCTGTTAAAATATCGAAATTTGCATTAAGAGCTTTTTCCACCAAAGCATTTAGATCGGCACTATTAAAATCTTCCCACCAAGCACTTTGATTTTGTGAAACTGGTACATGTTCAGAATTTTTATTAAGTTTTGAAGGGTAATTAATAGGCATTTTTGCTGGCAATGTCGTTAGAGGTTTGCGCTCAGTAGGCGCAAAAGGAGCACAGCTTACTAAAAATGTACACACTACAATTAGTGAGTATTGTATTATAAGTTTCATCATAGTTCTCACAATCATTATTAATAAAATTATTTTTCTAATGAATTAAACAAACGCATCTAGCGAGTTAATTACATTAATAACCATTGTCAAAGCGGACGTATTGACAATTAGCAAAGTTTTCTTAAAATTTCTTTAAATTGAAGATGAGATAAGGAAAGTCGCATTAGATAGGGGCATAGGGTGGGTTCTCAAAACAATTTCAATTTAGCTTAAATGTTATTAATTTAATTACAAAAATCACATAAATAAGGCCATATATTCTTGATTTCCTTTAGGACCTAGAATCTCCGATGGCACAACTCCATGACAGTTTAAACCTAATTCTAGTTGACAAAAGTCAACAATTTTATCAACAGCCATTTGACGAACTAGTGGGTCTCGTACTATGCCCTTTTGTGTTTGATGGGCACCAACTTCAAATTGAGGCTTAATAAGTACAAGCAGCTGCCCCTTATGTTTGAGCCACATCATACAAGGTTGTAGCACCATAGTCAAGGATATAAAGGATACATCAGCTACTACAAGGTCAACTTTTTCAGGAATAAGGCAAGGCTCAGCACAGCGTAAATTTGTTTTTTCTAAATTTACAACTCTTGAATCTTGACGTAATTTTTCATGTAATTGACCATGACCTACATATACGGCATAAACCTTACTGACATTATGTTGCAAAAGACAATCGGTAAAACCTCCTGTGCTTGCACCTGCATCTAAGCAAATATAGTTTGCAACATTTAATTTAAAATGCTTTAAAGCAGTCAGTAGCTTGTACGCTCCTCGACTTACAAAGCGTTCTTTTTGCTTAAGTTGAAACTGAGTATGTATAGCATAAGGATGACCGGGTTTACTAACTAAACTTGGCGGTTCTCCGGTATATACTTGCCCTGCCATAATATATCTTTTGGCTTGTTCACGACTTTGAGCAAGACCTTGATCAAAAAGCAATTGGTCTGCTCTGACCTTTGAATTTTTTTTTCCACTAAGTTCTTTATTATCAATATTGGGTATATCTATGGTGGATGTTTTTTTTTCTTGACGCTTCATGTTTCCACTTATATCTTTTTTTTGTGTTATATTCAAGACATTACAAAAAATTTTACTCATTTTAAGTTCAATATTAAGAAAATAGTAAAAAATAATGTGAGAAAAAAATATTTTTGTATGTATAGTTATATAGTTGTACATAGTATTACCTTTACAAATGAAAAAATACCTTGTTTTACTCTTGCCAAATATCTAAAAAGGGTATAGATATATTGTCCTTTACTTTGCGAGGTTATAAAAATGAAAAAAGACATTCATCCAAAAAGTTAC
>CAYJDL010000033.1:2843-4368 GCA_964368885.1 uncultured Desulfovibrionaceae bacterium
CAAAGCGCAAATTACCTGTGCTTGCGGAAATTCTGAAGATTTGCTCACAACTAAGGGCGAAAAAATCTCTGTTGAAGTTTGTTCAGCATGTCATCCATATTACACCGGTAAGCAACGTTTTTTGGATACTGCCGGACGTATTGATCGTTTCCGCAAAAAATATGCTAAATTTGAAGGAAAATAAAGAAATCTTCTCTCTTAGCTATGCTTTTTTGTGATTTTTCACAAAATATTTGCTTTGGTAAATATTACAATGAGTTTCCTTCCTACTCAAATATTAGAGTAGGAAGGTGCTTTGTGTAAATTTGTTGGTTTGAAATTAAAGTAATTTTTATTTTTTCAGATTTAATAGTTAAACGCTCGTCTCTTACAAGCTGCTTTTTTGTCACCAAAATAGGTGACTATCGCTTTCTTCCTTATTTGTATGAGCTTTCTTTTTCAAGAGGTTATATGAAATTTCACACTCTTAGTGCTTTGCTTCTAAATATGTTAAATAAATCTTGCCCAGTTGTGGGCGGTCAAGCTGTAATGGAAGGCGTAATGATGAGACATAAAGATCATTATGCTTTAGCTGTACGCCTAGCTGATGGTAAAATTGTTGCTGAACGTAAACCATGGTTTTCTCTGACAAAACATCCTCTACTGAAAAAACGTTTTTTACGAGGTTTTCCCGTTTTATTGGAAACTTTAGTTAATGGTATAAAAGCTTTAAATCGATCTGCCGAGCAAGCAGCCGAAGGGGAGAATGAAAAGCTTGAAACATGGCATATTGTAGTAACTATGTTAGTTGCTCTTGGCATGGCAATAACCTTATTTGTAGTAGTTCCACATTTACTGTCCATTGTCATGCAATGGTTAGGTGTTGGTGGTGATGTTCAAGCTCTTTCCTTTCATCTTTGGGATGGCTTGTTTAAGTGTGCTATTTTTATGTCTTACATTCTCGGAATATCTTTTTTGCCTGATATTCGACGAGTATTTCAATATCATGGTGCTGAGCATAAAGTTATACATACTTTTGAAAACGGCGGAGAGGTTACGGCTTATGAAGCAACAGGGATGAGCCGTTTACACCCACGTTGCGGAACTACCTTTTTATTATTTGTAATAAGTATTTCCATAATTCTACATGCTGTTTTGGTGCCGCTATTGCTAAGCATTTGGACACCTGAAAACGTCGTTGTAAAACACATAGTTACCATTTTGTTTAAACTTCTACTTATGGTTCCCATTGCTGCACTTGCTTATGAGCTTATTCATGCTACGGCACGCATGGGTGAAACCAAGTTAGGGCGAGCTTTGCGCACACCTGGTTTGGTTCTGCAAAAAATGACCACATATGAACCCTATTACGATCAACTAGAGGTTGCAATTGTTGCCCTTTATGAAGCTTTAGGGGACGATGCACCCGAGCATATACGACCGGTTCAATATAGTTCTATGGCTTAAAATAAATAGTAAGGTATTTTTTATAATATTAACTTTTCTACTTAACTCCTAAATGCCCTCTAAAATACCATAAGAGGCA
>CAYJDL010000033.1:4378-14459 GCA_964368885.1 uncultured Desulfovibrionaceae bacterium
AGGCACAAGGAAAACGTATGTTTGCTAAGCTTGAAAGTTTAGAAAAAAAGTATTTGGAATTGGAAGAGCAATTGGCAGATCCTGATGTTTTTAATGACCAAGATCGTTATAGAAAATTAACTAAGTCTCATGCTGATTTAAAAGATGTTGTTATGCTTTTTCAAGAACATAGAGGCTTAAAAGAACAATGTGAAGAAAACTCTCTTCTTCTTGAAGATGGTGATGCTGACATAAGAGCCATGGCTCAGGAAGAAATAAGCATTGCTAAAGAACGTTTGCCAGAAATTGAGCAGCAATTAAAAATCCTACTTTTGCCTACTGATCCTCTTGATGAAAAAAATACTATTTTTGAAATAAGAGCTGGTACCGGCGGAGAAGAGGCGTCTTTATTTGCTGCTGATCTATTTCGTATGTACTCTCGCTATGCTGAAATCAAAGGATGGAAAGTTGAGGTAATGAGTGAATCTGCTTCGGATACAGGTGGTTATAAAGAAATAATTTGCCTTATTTCTGGCGATAGAGTTTATAGCCAAATGAAGTTTGAAGCTGGTACTCATAGAGTACAAAGGGTTCCAACTACCGAAACTCAAGGGCGTGTTCATACGTCTGCCGCAACAGTAGCTGTTATGGCAGAGGCTGATGAGGTTGATATTAATATTCGTCCGGAAGATTTGCGAATTGACGTTTATAGAGCATCTGGAGCCGGAGGTCAACACGTTAATAAAACTGAATCTGCTGTACGTATTACACATATCCCCTCAGGAACAGTTGTTACTTGTCAAGATGAAAAAAGTCAGCATAAAAACAAAGCCTCAGCTATGAAAGTGCTTTCTTCTAGGATTTTACAAGCTGAACAGGAAAAGCAAAATGCTAGCATGTCAGCAGATCGTAAAGCGCAAGTTGGTTCTGGCGATAGATCCGAGCGGATTAGAACTTATAACTTTCCACAAGGACGTTGCACCGACCATCGCATTAATTTGACCTTATACTCTTTGGAAAAAATCATGGAAGGCGATATAGCTAGCCTTATGGAGGCACTTACTACTCATTATCAAACAGAAGCTTTGAAAAAACAAGGGCAAGATTAGTTTGCTCATATTTTCCTCACTTTCAAGATAGTGGGCTTTTCAAAAATTTTTCGTGGCTATTGCCTTTAGTCAGCATATATCCTTAGGTGTGTAATTAATAATTGTTTATCATAATTTATAAAGGCATGGACTGCCACGCGTCATGCCGCGCATTATCTTTTTTTTAATTAGATAGTAGTGCGGCTTTTTCTCTCAGTGCCTTACGGTGACACGCAAAGTCATTGCAAGGAAAAACGCTTCGAAATCTATGTTAACATTGGAATGATAAGCGTTTTTTCGTGGCAATCCATTTTGACAACTACGCTAAACAATAAAATTTCCCAATAAAATCAATACATTTCTAAAATACATTCTCAAAAATATTATTTGATTAGTTAAGGCAAAAGCCACAAAATCTTTATTAGAATTTTTTGTGTTAAAAGCGTTTTAAAGGGGTGTAGTGAGTTTTATGAATTTTCTCTTCATCCATAAGAACTTATTTAATCAGTGTTTTTCTACAGTAATTAAGTTAAACACAATTGCTTTGAGTTTTATATCTTAACTCTTTGTACAATGATAGTATAAATGAAAAAAAGTAGCTTAAAATCAAAAATTTAAGCTACTTTTTTTACAGGTGTCTATTTGAACTTTGTTAATTTATCACTTATTCAATTTTATGAATTTTTTAAGAAATCATCACCATCAGTACGTAATTTTTTAAGAAAATCCTCTTCTAAAAGTGCTTTGTAAAAATAATACCCCTGAGCTATATCACAACCCATTTGTCTTAATAAGTCAACATGTGTTTCAGTTTCTACGCCTTCAGCAATAACATGCATGTCAAGTCGGTGTAACATTGTTATCATGTGTGATACTAAAATAATACCTTTCTTTTCCACTAGTTTGTCTTCAAGAAAAGCTTTATCAAGTTTGACGACATCAACTTGTAGCGTGCTTAATCTGTGCAAAGAGGAAACGCCAGTACCAAAATCGTCAATTGCAATTCTAAAACCTAAATTGTTAAAATTTTCAATTGCTTGCAAAAATGTACCAGATTCAGCAACCAAGGCACTTTCAGTAATTTCAATGTCTATTTCATGTGGTTCTACATTGTATTTCTTTAAAGTATTAACTATGTAGTCAGCTGTTTCATCATGTAGAACAGTAATACCTGACAAATTGATAGCAAGAGGTGGTAAAGGCAAGCTATTACGGTATTTTTGAATAAAAATGCATGTTTTTTCAAAAACATACATGTCAAGCTGTGCAATAAATGCATTGGCTTCAAAAACAGGAATAAATGCATCCGGGTAGATAATAGGAGCATTATGTGGAAGCCATCTTACCAATACTTCAGCACCACAAATCTTTTTTGATTTTAAATCAACTTTTGGTTGAAAGGCTAATACAAATTCATTGTTTTCTACTGCATTTTCCATTTTATAAAGAATTTCTTTATGGGTCTCAATGGTTTTTTTCATTTGAGCAGAAAAAAAGTTAGTAGTAATGCCATGTGTGGATTTACCCTTTGTTCTTGCAGCTTGACAATAGTCTATCATTGTTTCAATAGGGATACTCACATCCTCAATTGTATAACAACCTCTTGAAATACTTATGTTATAATTACTATGTAGTAATTCTTTCGCACTTGAGACAGTAGCTTTTGTAAACTTTTGATCCGAAAAAGCTCTTTCTATATTAGCTGTTTTTGAAAAGACAAGAAATACATCATCTCTAACTCTTGCAACACAAGTAGCCTGATGTTTTTCGACGTATTTAGATTTAATTAAAGATGCAAAATGACAAAGTAATTCATCGGCTTTTTCGTGTCCGTATACTTGATTTAAAAGACTAAATTTATCAATATCCAATGTTACTAATGTGTATTGATTTGGTAAAGCATACTGCAAGGTGCGCTTTATAATTTTATAAGCTGCGCTCAAAGAAGAAAGTCCGGTCAAAGAGTCAGTGTTTATAGTTTTTTGTAAAATACGTTCATTTCTTTTAATGTAGATAACATAAGCAGTAACAAGCAGTGTGCCGCCTAAACAAAAAACAATAAGCAGTGATATGCTATATTTTTGCATCCATTCTAAAATTGTTACCGGAGCTCTAGTGTAAATATCTGCTTTCATTACAGCTTGCTGAACCGCTTGTGGGTTTAACTGTTCAATATAAGCGTTAAGAACATTAAGTGCTGCTACAGGGTATCTCTTAGAAAGATAAAAAACAAAAGGCAAGTGAAGAGGGGTTGCAAATACATCATAGCCTGATATGCCAAGTTGACTGATGATATATTCATCTTCAACATTGGAAATTAAAATGGCATCAATCCTTTTCTCTTTATAGGCTGATAGTAACTCGTTAAAAGTCGAATAGGTGCGCAAGTTCCACAGCGGATAGGCTGATTGCACTTTTTTGTGACTAATAGTTGAATAATCAAGCATTCCAAAATTTATTTTTTTGCCTTTACTTTCCAGATTGCTACGCTTAAAAATAATCATGGGAAGTTCTAAGTACGGATTTGATTTGTAAAAATCATCTTTGCGTTCTTTTCTATTGCCCACTATCGAAAATAAAATATCGAATTTAGTGATATCAATTTCATCATTAAGAGTGTAGCCTATAAAATCCGTTGGGCTTGCGTGCATCCGTTCGAAAAGTTTGATTACATCTATCGTAATTCCGGCAGGTTGATCATTTTCATTTTTAAATTGAATGGGATAATGATTGGTTAAATACGCTGCTTGCGCTACTTTGCTTGGTCTTTCAAGTAGGGTAGCCTCATTTTTGCTAAGTTTAGCATTTATTGTTTCGGACGTTTTATCAATATATTTTTGATAAAATTCTTCAAGCTTATCACTGCTGTTAAGCTGTGCTTGTTCATGGGCTTTATTTAATTCTTTTAAAAGAGTTTCATCTTTGGATGTTGCAGCAAAATATAAACTTTGTGAACCAATTCTTGCTATAATTTGTTTGTTTTCGAGAAAGTAAAACGAGTTAACAACATGAAAGTCAGCACTGCTATTAATGTAGCTTTTAAAATTTTTATATATCTTATAGTGCATGTTGATATTATTGTTTTCAAGGTAAATATCTAGAATATCTCGTGAATTGTCTAGTGCGTAAACCGCAATGCTTTTGCCTTGCATAGCATTAATGTCCTCAAAGCCAACATCATTTTTATCATTTGTAACAATGTACAAATTTGTTGTGAGAATTTTATCCTCTGAATAAATGATAGATGTTGGAGTGAAGAGTTCCTTAGACATAAAAGGCATGATATTAACTTGACCGGAAGATAATGCTTCTTGTGGATACTCATAATCAACTGCTACAAAGTCAAATTTCTTATCATAATATGGCTTAAGAATAGAGAAATATTCTTCAATAATTTGTTTTGTATCAAATTCAGAGTCAAGAAAATTATGAAATTCGATATATCCAATTTTATAATTACTCGCAGGTGTGTCTTTTTGAGTATCAGCACTTAAATTAGGTACAGTAGCCTGTGATGCAAAAACACTTTCTGCATGTGTATGTAGGAAAAAGCTTAAGAATAAAAATAAATAAACATGTCGAAAGCTATTAAATCTAAACTGAGATATTGTCATGCTGTATTCCGAAAAAAAAATTGAAAATGCTTTTGTTAAGGCTTTAAAATAAGTATTTACCATAAGATTTTCTACCATAAAAGTAAAAAATGTTTAGATTTTGAGGTAGTGAAACTTGTGTAGTAATATGTTTTTTCATCTCTTAGAGGTATTAGTTACTTTGTTTTATAACTATGCTCTTTAGAAAATGTATATAATAATCAATGCGACAAATGTCAACACGCAATTTGCGGTCCTTTTAAATTTCGTTGATAACTTTTGACGAGTGAGATAGTAATTTACTTGGCATGTGAAAAGTTTCAAGTTATAAATAATTTATATATTATTTCAATGACAAAAAGTGAGGATATCAGATGCAACTGTTACATATGTCGCAGGACTTTACAACTTTGATACAAACTTTGGGAGAAATCTTTAAACAAAGAAAATGGTTTTGCGCCACGGCAGAATCATGTACAGGAGGGCTGTTGGGTGCGGCTCTTACATCTTGTTCAGGTTCATCAACATGGTTTGCTGGTGGCATTATGGCTTATGCCAATGCAGTTAAGCTTGAACAATTAAATGTTTCCGAAAAAATTTTACTCAATGATGGTGCTGTTAGTGAAGCTTGTGTTTTGGCGATGAGTAAAGGACTTTGTCATAAATTGAAGGTTGATGTAGGTATAAGTATTTCAGGTATTGCCGGTCCTCTTGGGGGGAGTTTGGAAAAGCCCGTGGGAACTGTTTGGATAGGGTATTGTATTCAAGACAACTTAACGGCTACGCATTTGCAACTTAGTGGAAGTAGAGAAGAAATACGCACTCAAGCCGTGTTTATGGCTATTGATAACTTATTAAAAATGATTGCTTAATAGTTTCTAAAAAGTCTGGTTTGTTATTTTATCTTGGGAAAAACTTTTTGCTCAAAATCTGAGAATGAGACAAAAGTCTTTCCCAAGCCGTAAAATTGTTTTAAATGAAAATATTTTATTTAATTTACACTGAAAAACACAAAAAAGTTACTAATTTAACAAATTAATCAAAATTCTTATCAAAGTCTTGTCTCATAGATTCTTTAGCCAAGACAGTTGAAGTTACAATTGAAACTAATTCCTCAATTGCAGCACGAGTAGGACTGTTGTACCTTAGATCATTACTAAGCTCTTTAATCCGATCATCGTTCTTAAATGCTTCCATAGCTGCTTTCTTAAGTTCTGTTCGTTCATCCATTGATGTTTCCTTGTAATGCATTTGGATAAGTCTATCGCATTCATTTGTAACAAGATTTTTGAAATACGTTGTATTAGTAACACTGTTGTTTTCATCAACAGACAACTCAATGGCAAAATTTCTAAAATTATCTGTGACATGGTTAAGGTCTTGATTTAAGTTCTCTGAATGAAATCTTTTACTTGCAATGTCATACATTAACTTGTCATTGCATAGGGCTGCAAGTTTTTGATTTGCCACTGGTGTTTTTTGCGTTATTTCAGTAATTTTATTACTTACCTCGGACGCTTGATGTTGAGTTAAAGTGAACATTCTGCCAACTTCTATACTTGAATGTTCCTGAACATCCCCACTCCAATGCATAAGATTAGCTAAACGAATCATACTATCTTTTGTATTTAGGGTATTTGAGACTGTACGTAATTCATTAGCTGAATGTTCTAACCCGTTAATCGTAGCTAAGTAATTATCATTTTGTTCATTCAATCTAATATGACTCAACTGTTCATTTAACACACTTACATGCGCACGAAAAATCGTTTTTTCTGCATCATTTAGATCCATGTTATGTATTTTTAACTGCAATGCTTCTCCATATGTCCTTAAAGCATCTCCATATGTGTCAATGCTATTATAATCTGCTGCATTATAGCGCATTTCTAGTATTTTCGATGCAACTTCCATATTCCGGTTTTTCAGAGAACTATTTGAGGTAAAAACATCTCCAATATTTCGAAAAATTTGACTTAAAGTCCCTAGTTTATATAGTCCACCTTGAGCATCGAGTTTATAATTCGATAAATCTCTGTTGGTAATATTGCTTAAAAGACGTATGTCGTTAACTTTACGATCTGTTAAAGAAGAAGTTGTATTTAAATCCTGAGCATTTTGAACAACAGGGCGATTAGCAGCTACGTTTGCAATATTGGCCATGGTAATATCCTTATAATGTTTTTAAAATAGGTTCTATATCAGTTTTAAACGACTGTTTTTAATGTTGCAATATAACTTTAGTCAACTGAATGGCTAAATTTTACATTTCTTATCGTGAATTCGGGAATAAAAGTTTCATTAGTTACTTTTGGAGGGTTTGCATCCTCTGGGTGAACTTGACCTTTTGGAATATGCAATGTTACTGAAAATTTATTGTCTCCAAGCAATGTATCTCCATTTGGGGTGCCAATTTTCATATTAATAATTCCGCGCATTTCAATATCATAGCCTTGAGAGGTGGTTTTTACCTCAGTAAAGGTTTTTTGGGGTTTCATGCTTATTCCAAGAGGAGCAAGATCGTGAGTGTCCCATAACCCTAAATCATGACAAAGATCCATACCTATATATCTCAATATTCCCGATTGGTGCATTAAGGACGTGAAAAAAGGTGCATATGTTTTGTAATTTTTCGCAGAATCAGCATGACTGCCACCGGCAAAAAGGTCTTTCATCATTTCTTCATAAAATGCTATTTGTTTGGGATCATCTGCATTTATTGTTTTATTTTTATTTTCAGCTGAGGCTTCATTTTCATATGCTTGACGTAATAGTTGAGCATCTTTGTGCCCATAAGTTCCATTTTGGATAGCACCGTCAATGCCATTTTTACTTATACTTTGATTCATAAAAAGATTTATCCCATCTCTGTATAAATCTTTAGACAGCTGTACAAGTGCGGCATGTTCGTTTTGTACATCTATGTGACGGTTCTCTACAAGGAATGTTTTCATGGCATTGTTGATAGTATCATCATAGCCCATGTTAACTTTTTGGAAAATAATATTTTCATAAGATAAGAGTTGCTTGGATTGTCTCAATGTGTCATTTAAGCTTCGAGGATGACTAAGTAGATTCTTAAAATTATCGATGTTGTAAAGTACTGTTTGTTTAGTTTCATCACTTAAATCACTGGTCTTTACTTTATCTCTTAAAGCATGAAGACCATTAAGATTATGTTGCTTCATATTTTCTGTTGTTAAAGCTTGGTTTGGCGCAACGCCATTTGCTATATTATTTGCTTCACTTTGTATTAATTTATGAATTTGTGTGGAGACTTGCGCATTGCGTGTTGCAATATGTAGTTGTCCGCTGGAAGTTATATTTCTAAACATATCGGCAACTTGTCTTGCGGCTTTATGTAGGTCGCCAATTTGATGTAAGCCCCCTTCTTTTACATCGTATGCAGAGAGGCTGGTAAGTGTATTTAATTGATTTACATTTCTAATGGGATTTGACATAAAAAAGTTCCTTATTTTATCGTGAATTATACACGTAATGTGGGTAATATATGTTCATCTTGCGTGTTCATGTTTTTATCTGATTTAAATTTAGTTTTTAAGAGTTCAAGGATTGAAGGTAAGCTGACTAAAAACAGTTTACTTAGATTCATAAATTGCTCAAGATTTTTGGTGCCTTGTTCCTCGTCAAACATAAAAATATTGAGTTGCGCAGTAACAATATTGCCGTCAATACCAAGGCAAATACCATGTGTTTTTGAGAAGAAATTGTTCATCTGTAATAAATGAGCTAAATATTCTTTGCTTCCATCATGCTCATATATGGAAGCATGAAGCATGATAGTATGTCTTTGTTCAAAATAAGCGAAAAAAAGTTCAAAATCTCCAATTTTTACACTTGAAACACCATCATGTTCATTTTTTATGGTGTCGCTTTGAACAGCTTTGGCAAATTCTTCCACAAAATAAATAATATTCATAAATTAACCTCTAAAAAATTAAGGATGATTAGTGAAAGGTAAGTTTTAGTCTGGGTTGTTATTCACATTTTTGCAAAGTGTAGCAGGTTAAAAGTTATAACGTATTCGATTCGTGCAAAGTACAATCTTAAGCATGTGCCTAAAAAAGTAAGAAAAGTGTAAATAAATGGCTAAAATACGCAGTGTGTATGAAAAATCAAGAACGTTCATTTTGCTTACTGATAAATATTTTTCATAAAGCACTGATAAAACAATTTCTTGAGGGAGAAATGGATACTTTTGCGTAATTAGCGATTTTTTTGTTACCGTAAAAAAGAATAGCAATTCTACAGGGAATTGCTATTCCGGTATATAGCTTATTTACTTAAATATATTTTTAGGTTAATTATTAAAGTGTGTACGGTATACGTTGTCAGCTACTTCGCTAATTAAGGTTTCAATTGAAATGTTACGCTCTTTAGGAGAGTTAAGGAGCTCAGAATGCCTCAATGTCTCTAGCATATGTCTTTCAAATTCTGCATGCACCGCTTTTGATTCACTCTTCATTGCACCCATAAAAAATTTATCGCATTCATTCATAAGAAGTTTATTGAAAAAACTTGTCTCGATAACATCGCTGTTTTCATCTTTAGCTAGCTCAAGCGCAAAATCTTTATAGAGTTCTGTATAAGTATCTAAAATGTGTAAGTTTGTGCCTTTTAAAGAGTCAACATCACAACCTAGCTTGTCGATGCAAAGGGTTGCAAGAGTTTTATTTGCAAGTGATGTATTTTCCAATTGTTGAGTAATCTTTTGTCCTAATTTGTCTACTAGGTTTTGCGAGCATCTTATATTTTTTGAGCCATAATCACCACTACTAATAACATCCACACTCCAACGCATCATAGTAGTCACTCTATCCATGCTATCTTTTGAGTTTAAAGTGTCGATAATTTGATGCATTTCTTTTTCTAAATTGTTTAAGCTAGTAAGTCTACCGTAAATATTAGTAGCCCCTGCATCACTCGTAAAAGCATCCACCTTTGTATTTGTGAGATCTATATAAGATGTAAAAGCAAGGCTTTCTTCCTCGCTTAGGTTCATACTTTGAACCTTTGCTTTCACGGAATCACCAAATTCGTGTATAGCTTTGCCAAATGAAGAAATGTTTACCATGCTTACTGCTTTATGTCGCATGTCTAATATTTTCGCCGCCACTTCCATATTGCGGTTCTTCAGAGAACTATTTGAAGTAAACACATCTCCAATACTTCTAAAAACTTGACCTATAGTCCCTAATTTGTATAGCCCACCTTGGGCATCTAGTCTGTAATTTGATAAATCTTTAGTTTTTACAGTGCTTAGCAGATTAATGTCAGTGACTTTACGATCAAAGACAGAAGAAGTTGTATTTAAATCTTGCACGGGTTGAGCGACAGGGCGATTGCCTGCTACGTTTGCAATATTGGTCATGGTAAAACATCCTTATAAAAATATTTTAA
>CAYJDL010000033.1:14469-16419 GCA_964368885.1 uncultured Desulfovibrionaceae bacterium
TACAATGCATGACTACTATAAGTATGCATTGCTTGTTTGTACAACTCTTAAGACACTAGATAAATATTTAAAATTGATAAATCTATCAAGTTAGATAAGTTTTTATAAAAAGCGATGTTGTCTTAAGAGTTTGTTTATAAGTTTCAATTGTTATAGAGTCTTTAAGCTAGCAACGAATACTTTGACCCATAACAGGTGGAGTTTCTTTTTTAGCCATCTTGTTTTTTTGAGCGTCTGCTACATCTTGTGCAAATCTTGCTGTATCATTAAAGTATGATACAAGGATACTTACACCTATTAAAAAAGTTTCGCATTGTTTTAAAAATATTTCAGGCTCGATGGTTTTATGTTCGCCTGCGCCAATATAAATATTTTGCTGTACAGTAATAATATTATCATCAATGCCAAGGCATAAACCTTGGAACTTTGCAAAAAAAGTATTCATTTCCAGCAAGTATGCCAATGTTTCTTTCTTATTGTCATGTTCAGCCAAACTAGCATGAAGCATTACAGCTTGATTGACCTTAAGATAAGAAAAAAAGAGCTCAAATTCACCTACGTTAACAGATAAAACATCTTCTTCACAACGGTTTACAGAATTTACTTCTACAGACTTGGCAAAAGCATCAACTAATGATTCAAAACTCATTGTATTTCCTTATGAAATAAAATAGTAAAGACAAAATTGTCATATACAAACTAAATAACAGAGAATAAATTATGACCTTAACTAGAGACCAATTCTCTACAATTTATTTTAACAATGAAAAATTTAAAGTCAATAGTTACCATATTACTTATTGATAAACATTTTAAAAATAAGAGTAAATTTACATCACCAATAAAGCTTGACCCAAGCACTATTGACAAGGTAGTTTTATCTGCTCGTTTATTGAAAAAATGATATCTTGCATCATTTTTTTAAAAGCTTTCAATTTTAGTTTAATATAGTAACATCTTGGAGTAGTATATGTTAAAAGACCATATAATAGCATTTAGTGAAAATAAACTGACTTTAAAGCATGAATCTTTTCATGATGCAAGTATAGCTAGAAAAGTTACCATGTTTTTAAAATTTTATCCCGGTATTAAAAAAGCTGTTTTAGATAAAGAAGCTGCAACCTTAGATATAGAATATGACTCTAAGCGTTTGCCTGAAGATAAAGTGATGCAACTTTTAGAGCAAGGTTTAACTTGGCTTGTAAGTGAAAAGTAAATATAAGTTTACTTTTCTCTTGTTATGACTAATAGAGAAATATCATCAGCCGGAGCTTGTTCTTGCATATGTTTATGGATGTCGTGACGTATTGCTTGTAAAACTTCTTCGGCTTTTCTGTATTTTTTCCACGCTTTAAAAAAACTTGAGTACAGGCGATCTTCACCGTATATTTCTAAATCGCTTTTTTGAGAAGGATTTTGGCTTGGTCCCATAGCCTCGCTTGCTCCATCAGTGTATAATAAAATGGATTGCCCCGGTTTTAAGTGTAGCTCAAAAGTTGTGTAGCTTTGATTTGGCCTAACATTAAGAACTAATTCATTTGACCATTCAAGCATATTTTTTTCATGATTTTTATTTAATGAATTTGCCCACATAGGAGGTGGGTGTCCGGCACTTGCCCATAAAAATTTTCCACTTTGAGTATCCAAAGAAGCTACAAGCATTGTAACAAACATGGATGTAGGATCAACTCTTAAAAGAGCATCGTTAAGGCGTTCCAAAGTCTTGGCCGGAGATGAATTATTATTCATAAGGAAGGAGCGAGCTAAAGAAACGGCACGACTCATTATTAAAGCCGCCGGAATACCTTTTCCACATACATCACCCATAACAAAGTACATTAGGTGTTCTTTATTTGGGTGCACAAAACATGAATATAAATCACCGCATACTTCTTGAGCCATATCAATATTGGCGGCTATTTGTATTTTATCAACTTTAGGTAATGTTTT